>DUAL01000300.1 GCA_012960835.1 Flavobacteriales bacterium
CTCAAATACATGCTCGGTTTTTCCGCTTGCATCTGTCCATTGTTCATTAGAAATAATTGAAGAAGATCCCGCTTGACTAATCTGTCCATCTTGATGCAACCTTACTCTTGCATCTTTAACAACCTCTCCATTGACATCAATAACTGTAATTATTGCCATGGTATCGGCATCTTTTTTGCAAGCGCTAAATGTGCACATAAAAGCGATAATCGCTCCTAGAAATAAAAATTTAAAAAATTTGTTTTTCATAATTGTTTTAATTATTGCTTTCTTTGTAATTGAAAACGCAAATATATATAAATTATTAAGATGTTAGAAAAGGTAAAGGATTTACTGCAAGAGGTTGAAACTTTCGTTCCAAAATCAGAAAAAGAAGTAGAAGAGTTTCGTTTGGATTTTTTGGGGAAAAAGGGTTGTTTAAATGAGTTATTTGCTGCTTTTAAAGATGTCCCAAATGAAAGCAAAAAAGCATTTGGAAAGGCAATAAACACCTTAAAACAAAATGCGCAAGCAAAAATTGACGCCTACAAAGGTAGCTTTGAAACAGAAGAAAAAGGAGATGAAATTGACCTAACTAGACCAGTTGCTTTAGATAATTTGGGTAGCAGGCATCCAATTTCTATAATTCGGAATGAAATAGTTGAAATATTTAATCGTATAGGATTTACCGTTTCGGAAGGACCAGAAATTGAGGATGATTGGCATAATTTTTCTGCACTTAATTTGCCAAAAGAACACCCGGCAAGAGACATGCAGGACACTTTTTTTATACAAACTGCCCCTGATATCTTACTAAGAACACATACTTCTTCTGTGCAAGTTCGGTATATGAATGCCAATAAACCTCCAATCAGAACGCTTTCTCCTGGTAGGGTGTATAGAAATGAAGCGATTTCTGCTCGTGCTCATTGTATTTTCCATCAAGTGGAAGGTTTGTATATTGATGAAAATGTAAGTTTTGCTGATTTGAAACAATGTCTTCTTTATTTTGCAAAAGAGATGTTTGGAGAAAAAACAAAAATAAGATTAAGGCCTTCTTACTTCCCGTTTACTGAACCCTCTGCTGAAGTAGATGTAAGTTGTAATATTTGTAACAGCAAAGGATGTAATGTGTGTAAATACACAGGTTATTTGGAAATTTTAGGTTGCGGTATGGTGGACCCAAATGTATTGGAAAACTGTGGCATTAATTCTAAAAAATATACTGGTTACGCCTTTGGAATGGGAATTGAAAGAATTGCCATGTTAAAATATGGTGTAAAAGATTTACGCCTGTTTTTTGAAAATGATGTGCGTTTCTTAAAGCAATTTGAAAATAGCATTTAACTAAAAAACCACCTTTTCAGGTGGTTTTATTTTAAACTATTTTTCTTACATTACCTAAAGCTCCAATCATAAGTATGTAGATTTTCTACTGAGTGTCGCAATAAATCAATTGCGCCTCTTACATCTTTTTTATGTACCATTTCAATTACTTGGTGTATATGCCTGGTTGGTATAGAAACCGCCCCCGCAATACATCCTCCTGGGTTCATTCTTTGTATTCCAGCCGTATCCGTTCCTCCTGCAGGTAAAATCTCTAATTGTGTTTTTAGTTTTTTCTTTTTTGATAATTCCTTCATGTATTTTACCATTCTATAATCACATACAGTGGAAGAATCCATTACTTTGATACAAGCTCCCTCACCAAGTGCAGAAACTTGTTCTTGTTTAGTGCTTCCTGGGGTGTCCCAAGCAATAGTGGTATCTAGTCCAAAGCCAAAGTCTGGGTTTATCTCCATTGAGGAAACATTTGCTCCTCTGATTCCAATTTCTTCTTGTACGGTAAATACCCCATACACATCATAAGGAGGTATTTTTTTTATCTCACGGAACATCTCAATAAGGATAAAAACGGAAACTCTATTGTCTAAAGATTTACAATTTAAACAATCTCCCATTTCAATCATTTTTCTTTCACGAGTTATTGTGTCTCCAACCGAAAGAATTTTATCCAACTCTTTTTTTGGTCTTCCTGTGTCAATAAAATAATCTTTAGTTTTTGGCACTTTTGCTCTGTCAGCCGCATTCATCAAGTGAATTGGCTTGCTTCCCATCACGCCAATTACATCTTCCTTTCCATGAATAATTACTCTTTGAGCAGTCAATGTTTTTGGGTCAAAACCTCCTAAAGTGTGGAAGAAAATAAAACCTTTATCATCAATATGGGTTACGATAAAACCAATCTCATCCATGTGAGCGCCAATCATTACTCGCTTACTTTCTTTTCCTTTTTTAATTGCCACAACATTTCCCATGTTGTCAATTTTAATTTCATCTACTAAGGATGTTACCTCTCTTAGTACAATTTCTCTTACTCTTTGTTCGTGTCCTGGTGCTCCTGCTACCTCACAAATCTCTGCTAATAATTTTGTATTTATTTTTTTACTCATAACTTTAAGCTCTACTTATTTTCATCATATTAGTCATTCCTTTTTCATTTGCTGGCATACTCGCCACATTGATAACTAAATCTCCTTTTTTTATTAGTTTGTTTTTGATTAAAATCTCTTTGGTTTCCTTAATGGTTTGATCGGTAGTTGTGCCTCTATCATAATAAAATCCTTGCACCCCCCATACTAAAGAAAGAGTGTTTAAAATGGAGTGATTGTTGGTGAAAGCATAAATAAATGCGGTTGGCCTATAACTTGAAGTTTTTATGGTGTTATAACCAGAATAGGTAATGGTAATTATTGCTTGTGCTTTTGTTTGCTCTGCAATTTGACAGGCGCTTGAACAAATTGCAGAAGATAAAACTCTTTCGTTTTTTGAAGATGTTTTTGTTGCTTCTTTTTTTGAAATATTATGTTCGCTCCCCTCTACATCTCTAATTATTTTTCGCATGGTGTCAATTACTTTTGTTGGGTGTTTCCCAACTGATGTTTCTGCGCTAAGCATCATTGCATCTGCCCCATCAATCACTGAATTTGCCACATCATTTACCTCTGCTCTTGTTGCTGAAATATTTTCAGTCATACTCTCGAGCATTTGTGTCGCAATTACTACTGGTTTAGATTGAGCGATACATTTTTCAACAATCAATTTTTGGTAAACTGGAACTTTATGTAGTGGGATTTCAACCCCTAAATCTCCACGCGCCACCATTACTGCATCTGCTTGTGTGATTATATTATCAATATCGGCTATTGCTTCTGGTTTTTCAATTTTAGCAATTACCCGAGCATTTGAGGTTTTGTTTTTCCGGATTATCTTTTTTAGTTTTATTATATCCTCAGATGAACGAACAAACGATAGGCCTATCCATTCGATTTTTTCTCCTAAAATAAATGCTAAATCTTTTTTATCTTTTTGTGTTAAACAGGGTAAGGATATTTGGGTATCAGGAAGGTTTACTCCTTTATTAGAATATAGTTTTCCGCCAAAAATAACTTTTGCTTTTATTGTGTTTTTAGAATTTGAATGAATTGTTTTTAGCGCAATTTTTCCATCATCCAATAAAATCCTATCTCCTTTTTTTACGTCTTTTGCAAAAGAAGAATAGTTTATAAATATAGCTTTTTTGTCTTTTTTATTAGTGCTAAAACTTACCTCAGACGCTTTTCTAAGTGTAACTGGGTTTTCAAAATTCCCCACACGAATTTTAGGTCCTTGCAAATCGGCAAGTATTGCAGTATGTACATGTACTTCCTGATTTATTTCTTTTATTCTAGTTATAATCTCTTTTGCCTTTTCGTGCGAGAGGTGGGAGAAATTCAATCTACACACATTTACTCCCCTACTTATCATTTTCATCAATATTGCTTTTGATGATGATGATGGGCCTATTGTTGCTATTATTTTAGTTTTTCTTATCATGAAAAATAAATGGGTTTAATGAGCTTATACTATCTAAATCGAATTCAAAAATCAACAAAATTTCGGGTATTTTGCTTAACTTTCCAATAAATTCTTCTTTTTCTTTTTCCCAAAAAGGATTTTGAATTTTTAGGAAGTAGTCTATATTCTTGAATTTTGGGAGTAAGTGCCCTCCTTTTGAGTAATTAGATATTAAATCGTGGTGGATTTCTAAATCTTTATCTTCAGAAGTAAACCTACTAAACTCAACTTCTGTTGTTTCTTCTGGTTTGTGGTCTTTGTTTTTAATAAAGTTTACTTTTAGCCTATTGTTCATTTCCCAACACAACTTATATCCTTTTGCATGGCTATTAATAGCCAGCACTATAAAATCAACTTCGTCTAAATATTCAAGTGTTAATGATTTCATAAATAGCTTTTGCTAAGCTCCGAAAAGAACTTATCTTTTTTTAAATACTACAGACGCATTATGCCCGCCAAAACCAAAAGTATTACTAAGTGCATAATTGACGGTTCTCCTTTCTGCCCTGTTGAATGTTAAATTTAACTTATCATCAATTTCAGGATCGTCTGTTTTGTGGTTAATTGTAGGCGGAATAGTGTTCTCTTTTACTGCCATAATACAAGCGATAGATTCAATTACTCCAGCAGCACCTAATAAGTGGCCAGTCATGGATTTTGTGGCGCTAATGTTTAAATTATATGCATGCTCTCCAAATAAGGATTTAATCGCTTTTGTTTCGGCAATATCGCCAAGTGGTGTTGATGTTCCGTGTACATTAATATAGTCAATGTCGCTTATTTTTGCATTTGCATCTTCTATTGCCAAGCGCATTACATTAGATGCGCCAAGCCCTTCTGGGTGAGGTGCGGTAATATGATGGGCATCAGCTGTTAGTCCTCCTCCAACTACCTCAGCATAAATGGTAGCGCCTCTTTTCTTGGCATGCTCATATTCTTCTAACACTATCGCTCCAGCTCCTTCTCCCATTACAAAGCCATCTCTATCTTTATCGAAAGGACGAGATGCTGTTTTTGGATCATCATTTCTAGTGGATAAGGCCATCATTGCATTAAATCCTCCTATTCCTGGTTCATAAACACAAGCCTCTGATCCTCCTGCAATAAAAATATCTGCTTTGTTCCATTTAATATAATTGAAGGCGTCAATTAGTGCATTTGTAGAAGAAGCACAAGCAGAAACAGTTGTAAAATTTGGCCCTCTAAAACCATATTTAATAGAAATGTGGCCAGCAGGGATATCAGAAATTAATTTAGGAATAAAAAATGGGTTAAACCTTGGTGTTCCG
This sequence comes from Flavobacteriales bacterium, assembly GCA_012960835.1. Classification (GTDB taxonomy): domain Bacteria; phylum Bacteroidota; class Bacteroidia; order Flavobacteriales; family BACL11; genus DUAL01. The sequence continues at coordinate 5,166 of DUAL01000300.1, forward strand.
TTACCTGTTCCAAAATTTACCGATTCGGTATAAAAGGTGTTCATTCCTCCAATTCCAGAACCCCAAATAACCCCTGCTCTATCAGAATCTATTTTTTCAACATCAAGTCCTGAATCCTTAAATGCCTCATTAGCAACCACCATTGCAAACTGACAAAATCTATCCAATTTTCTGGCTTCTTTTCTATCTAAAAAGTCGGTTGGATTAAAGTTTTTAACTTCACAGGCGAACTGAGTTTTAAAATTAGTTGCATCAAAAAGCGTGATTGGAGCAGCACCACTCTGTCCACTAACTAATCCTTCCCAATATTCTTGCAGATTATTTCCGATAGGTGTAAGCACACCTATGCCGGTAACGACAACTCGTCTTGCATCCATAAGATTTTTGTTTACTTATACTGCTCCTTCCACAAAGGAAATAGCATCCCCAACGGTTGCAATGCCCTCTGCTTCATCATCCGGTATTTGAATGTCGAATTCTTTTTCAAGCTCCATTATAAGCTCAACTGTATCCAATGAGTCTGCCCCAAGGTCATTAGTAAAGCTTGCCTCACTGGTTACTTCACTTTCGTCAACCCCTAGCTTGTCAACAATAATTGCTTTTACTTTTGTAGTTACTTCTGACATGTCAAAATATTTTTAAATTAATATGCTGCAAAGAAATACATTAATTGTACAATTTGCAAACATTTGTTTTATCTCTTCTTGCAAATATTTTTGTTCCTTTGCTTATTATTTTTAAAATTTTTATGCCGTGAAAAGTCGTGTTGCCATTTTTGCTTCCGGAGCTGGTACAAATACTGAAAATATTTGTCATTTTTTTACTGATACGCCTGATATACGTGTTGTTTTAATTTTATCAAACAAAAAAAGTGCTCTTGTTTTGGAAAAGGTGAAAAAATTGCGAATAGCTGTATGTGTTTTTACAAAAAACCAATTAACTGATTATGTTTTTATTCAAGAAATACTTGATAATTATGGTGTTGATTTTATTGTTCTAGCTGGATTTTTGCTTAAAATCCCAAAAAAAATGGTGGAAAACTACCCCAACAAAATCATTAATATTCACCCTGCTTTACTGCCAAAATATGGCGGAAAAGGAATGTATGGAGAAAATGTTCATAAAGCTGTTTTAGAAAATAAGGAGTCAGAATCTGGAATTACAATTCATTTTGTAAATAATAAATATGATGAGGGGAAAATTGTTTTTATGGCAAGGTGTGCTGTTGAAAAAGTCGACACTCCTGAATCGTTAGCTAATAAAATTCATAGGCTAGAAAAGGAATATTTCCCTAAAATAATTGCTTCTATAATTCGAAAAAAATGATTACACTTTATACAGATGGTGCTTGTAGTGGAAATCCAGGGCCGGGAGGGTATGGCTTGGTTTTAATAAGAGGAAGCAACCGTAAAGAGTTGTCGGCCGGTTATCGACTAACTACTAATAATAGAATGGAACTACTTAGTGTGATTGTCGGTTTAGAATCTTTGAAAAAAGATAAATCGTCCGTTATTGTGTATTCTGATTCTAAGTATGTGGTGAATGCAGTGGAAAAAAAGTGGGTTTTTTCTTGGGAAAAAAATAATTTTGGAAAAAAGAAAAATCCAGATTTATGGATTCGTTTTTTGAAGGTTTACCGAAAACACACCGTTACATTTGTTTGGGTAAAAGGGCATGCGAACAATAAAGAAAATGAGCGGTGTGATGGGTTAGCTGTTAAAGCTACTGAGAACAATCCTCTTGAAATTGATAGTTGGTATGAGGGGAATGTTGCAAACAAAAACGAATTATTCTAGCTTTTTGTTAAAGATCTCTCGAATTGCACTAGGTCGATAAATTCTTGCAATCTGTTTTCCACATCTTGATGTGTAAGTTCTTTTATTCTTTCTGTTCCAAATTTTTCCACACAAAATGATGCCATTACCGAGCCGTGTATTACTGCTCTTTTCATATTTTCAAAGGAGATATCCTTTGTTTTTTCTAGATAGCCAATAAACCCTCCCGCAAAACAGTCGCCTGCTCCTGTCGGGTCAAAAACATCTTCAAGGGGAAGTGCTGGTGCAAAAAACACTTCTTCTTTATTAAATAAAAGAGCGCCATGTTCTCCTTTTTTAATTACTAAGTAGTTTGGTCCCGTTTCGAGTATTTTTTTGGCAGCTTTTACTAGTGAGTATTCCCCGGAAAGTTGTCTTGCCTCTTCATCATTTATGGTTAGTACATCCACCTCTTTTAGGGCTTCTTTTAAGTCTTCTAAAAAATGATCCATCCAAAAATTCATAGTGTCTAAAACAATTAGTTTTGGTCTTGTTTTCATTTGGTCTAATACCTTTTTTTGCACGGAAGGCATTAAATTTCCTAACATTAGAAATTCGGAATTTTGATACTCTTTTGGCACTATTGGGTCAAATGTTTCCAGCACATTGAGTTGGGTTTCAATTGTGTCTCGTGTATTCATGTCGTTATGATATTTGCCAGACCAAAAAAAGGTTTTTTCTCCTTCTTTTATTTGTAATCCTTTGGTGTCTATATTATGTTGTTCTAATATTTTTATCGCTTGTTTTGGGAAGTCATCTCCCACCACCGAAACTAAATTTAGGTTATTGGAAAAAAAAGATGCTGATAAGCCAATATAAGTTGCTGCTCCACCAACAATTTTATCTGTTTTTCCAAAGGGTGTTTCTATAGCATCAAAAGCGACTGTTCCTACTATTAAAATACTCATTTTGTTTTTTTGCAAATATATTGCATAATTAGTTGCTTTACACTAATATTGCAAACCATTTTTTGAAGTAATTCCTCCTTAGCTCAGCTGGTTAGAGCATCTGACTGTTAATCAGAGGGTCCTTGGTTCGAGTCCAAGAGGGGGAGCTAGAAGGGTAAAAAATACACAACAAAAAGCCCGACTATAAATAGTCGGGCTTTTTGCGTATTAACCAAATCTTATTTTATTTCATTACCACAATTTTTTGGGTTTGTTTGCTTTCATTTGTCCGGAATTGACAAAAGTAAGTTCCTCTTGACAAATGCCTGGTATTGTAATAAAAATGATGTTGGCCTTTGAGGTTTTTTTCCTCAAAAATTGTTGTTATTTCTTTCCCTTGAAAAGTATATAGTTTGATGCTTACCTTACTGGCTATTGGTAAATAATATGAAAATTTTGTGTTGTTTTTAGATATGTTATTTATTACTTCAAAAACTAAGTTTGATTTATTTGTTAGTGTTTTTTCGTTTACCCCCTCCTGATTTAAGACCAATAATGCTTTTTCTGTTCCAATCCATTTGTTGTCATTTTCGTCAATATAAATGCTATAATGATTCATTTTCTTTTTTGTTGCTTTATATAGTTTCCATTCAACACCATCAAATGATGATATCCCTTCTTGTGTGCCAATCCAAATTCTATCATAATCATCAGCTGTTAAGCAGTTTATTATGTTATGGGGTAATCCTGAATTTTCTTGTGTATAAACTTTCCAGCTTTCGTCTGATAAACTTAGGAGTCCTTTTTTAGTTCCAATCCATTTTGTGTTGTTTTTGTCAATAATTATATTCCACACATGATTATCTGGTAAGGGGGAGTTTTTGCTGTTGTATTCATTTACTGTTTTGTTGTTAATAACCAAAAGTCCGCTATTGGTTCCTGCCCAAATATTATTTTCCTTGTCAATAGCTAGTGATATAAAATCATCATTCTTTATTTTTTTGTTTTTTCTGCTAAAAATCACCCATTTTTCCCCATCATATTTTGCCAATCCTTTTTCGGTTGCCAGCCAGATATTTTTATTGTAGTCTATTACAATTTTTCTTATTTTATCAGATGGTAAATTACTGTTTTTTGTATTAATCATATTCCATTTTTTTTCCTCTATTTGCAATAATCCTGATGCTGTCCCTATCCAAATTGTATTTTCTACTTCTAAAATGCTTAGTATTTTATCAGAAGGGAGATTACTGTTTTTTGTGGTAAAAACCTTCCAATTATTCCCATCAAATAAAATTAATCCCTCCTGGCTTCCAATCCATTTATTATTGTTTTTGTCAATAATTAAGGCTGTTATTTTATTATCTGGTAGGTTGGTGCTCGCGCTATTATATACTTTCCAGATGTCATTTTGCCCAATTGCAGTAGCAACTGAAAGAATAAGTATTATGCTTGTTAGTGTCTTCATTTTTTAAATTCATATATTTGTTGTACGAGCAACTTTTTTAATTCGTTACACCTAATGGTTATGAAAAAAATATTTCTTCTTTTGTTTGTGTTTTTGTTTTTAAACGAACAGCCGAAAAAGGAACGCCCTGAAACTATTTATAGTTTTTTGCCTTTGGGTGATTCTGCTTGTAGTATGGTTAGCCATACTTACTATACATTGTGTTATAACGAAAAACACGAACAGGCCGCTTGGGTTTATTATGTTTTGAACGACTCTATCGATTGTGGGAAACGCAAAAAGAAAAAGTTATTTTTTGAAAGACTCTCTTGTTGTTCCTAGAACACTCTCACATAGTGCATATACAAATTCAGGATATGCCCGTGGACACTTATTGCCAGCAGCTGATATGAATATGGAATCAGCTTGCTATGGATGAAACTTTCTTAATGAGTAATGTTTCTCCACAAAATCCTTATTTTAATCGAAATGGCTTGTGGAGAAAGTTAGAAACAAAAGTGCGAGAATGGGTTGTAAATCATAATCCGCTTATTATTATAGTTGGTGGGGTTTTGACTGACGATTTACCAAAATTAGGCGGAAAAACCGTTTCTGTTCCAAAATATTATTTCAAAATTATTTTGAATGAACAGGATTTTTCTTCTGTTTCTTTTTTGCTCGAAAACAAAAAAGATACCAGCTTGTTGTCTAGTTTTGTTGTCTCTGTTGATTCTATTAAGCAGATAAGTGGTCTTGATTTTTTTCATTTTCTACCAGATAGTTTGGAAAACGACATGGAGAAAACCGCTGATTTAAGCGATTGGTTTTAGTTTAAAACCTTCTTTTTGAATAGTTTTTGTTTGGCTTTTTTATTTCTTTTTTTGCTGTTTACCCCTACTTTTTTTCCGTCTTTTAACAAAATCAATTTGTATTTAGTTCCGTCTTTTCCTTCTGTTTTACTTGATGGCTCGTCATAGGCCGGGCATTCGCTTTTTGTTTTACAGGAACACAAAATAAAAATGAAAATAATGCTTGTTAGTATTAGTATTTTAGATTGTTTCATTTACAAACAAAATTAACATTATTTTCGCCACACACAAAAACGATAGATGAAGAAAAGAAAAAGAGGAAAATTATCTAAAAACCCCTATTCGAAAAAAGAGCTAATTGATGTGGTTTTAAGTTTTTTTAGAGAAAGTCCGCACAAAAACTTTAATTACAAACAAATCTACAAACTTCTTGGCAGTAAAAATCCTGAGATAAAAACGCTTATAGTAGGTGTTTTACTTGGCTTGTATAAGAATGGAAGTCTCCTAGAAATCAAGCCTGGAAAGTATAAATTATCCGAGCATTCTCATAAAAAAAAGG
>DUAL01000301.1 GCA_012960835.1 Flavobacteriales bacterium
CAAGGTGCTTTTATCTGGAGATGGTGCAGATGAAATGTTCGGAGGTTATTCATGGTATAAGTATTTGAATAAGCCTTCTAAATTTAATAAAACTGACACTGACGTTACTTTTCATAATAACACTCTTCCAGTTAATGAAAAAATTGATCAGGTGGCAAATGTAGCCCCACAGAAAAGAGCGTGGGCTTGGCATTATTACGCATCGGAAAAAGATAAAAGAAATATATTTTCAGAAAATTTTACAAAAAACATTCAATCTTCTATTAGATTTTTTGAAGCATACAAGGCGTCTAGTTGCTGGAATGCAGTTGATTTTATCAAACAAGATAGAGAGTTTTATTTGCCAAATGAGATGTTAAAAAAGGCAGATAGAATGGGGATGGCAAACTCTGTTGAAATAAGAGTTCCTTTTGTTTCAAAGAAAATTATAGAATTTACAAATAGTTTATCTATCAAAGAATTGCTAAATAAGGGTATTTTAAAATCACCATTAAAAGACGCCTTTAAAGCAGAGTTGACAGAAGAAATAATAAATAGACCAAAGCATGGGTTCAATGTGCCAATAGATTTGTGGTTAAAGAAAGAATGGAAAGATATAGTTGAAGCTACATTTTGTGAAAATTCAAACTTAAGAAGGCACTCAATTATATCTAGAGAATTTACGCTTGGAAGCGTTGAAGAGATGCTTAACGATGATAAAATCATGCATGGCCATACAATTTTCTCTTTAATAACTCTTAATTTATGGCTGGAGGATGAATTTAATGACTGAAATTATAGCGGAAATCGGACAAAATTTTAATGGTGATATTGATGTTGCAATACAGTTAATCCTTGAAGCAAAAAAAAGTGGCGCCGATGTGGCAAAATTTCAGCTATATAATGCAAAAGAATTATTTAGCAGAGAAGGAAATCCTTGGTATGAGTACAATTGTAGTACTGAACTTACTTATAATAATGTTAAAAAGCTGAAACAGGTCTGTGATGACAATGATATAGAATTCATGGCATCTGCATTTGATGTTGAACGTGTTGATTGGTTGGAAGATGTTGGCGTTCAAAGACATAAATTAGCGTCACGTTCAATTTTTGACCAAGATTTAATTAATAAAGTATTAAAAACCAATAAACCAACTTTTATTTCTCTAGGCATGTGGAATCAAGAAGGGTTTCCTGAAATAAATAATGAGAATGCAAAGTATTTATATTGTGTTTCAAAATATCCAACAGAACTTGAGGATGTAAAGCTTAAGCAAGTTGATTTTGATAAGTATTTTGGCTTTAGTGATCATACAGTTGGCATTACGGCATCTTGTGTCGCTTTATCTCGTGGTGCAAGGATTATAGAAAAACATTTTACTTTGGATAGGGAAGCATTTGGACCGGACCATATTTGCAGTATGACCCCTAATCAATTATTGCAACTTTCTACATTTAGAGACGAGCTAAAACTTTGTCTATAACAATATGAATAATATAGAAATTTCTGTATACATCCCATGCCATAATTACGGTAATTTTTTAGAAAGCGCGATAGAAAGTGTTCTTAGGCAGACGTTTGACTCTTGGGAGCTTTTGATTATTGATGATAACTCATCAGATAATTCTCAAGAGGTTATGTCTTTATATCAGGGGGATGACAGGATTCGACTTTTTAAGCTTGAAGGTGTTGGCCTTCCAGCGGTTTGTAATTTTGCTATTAAGAACTCTTATGGTAAATACATTATTCGTTTAGATGCTGATGATATATTTGATGAAAATGCATTAATTGTATTACATAACTGGCTAGTCAGACACTCTGATTGTGCATTGG
>DUAL01000302.1 GCA_012960835.1 Flavobacteriales bacterium
GTGACGAGAATTGAGGCTGATAATGTTGCCTTTTTCTGGTTCGGCTCTCTGGCTTTAATTGTATCAACTATGGGTATATTTTTGGCATTTGGTGGAATTCGGTTACTTAAGAGATAAGGAGTAAGTTATGACTGACATAGAACAGGAAATCGAGACAAAATCTACTAAAGAGGAAAGGATTAGTACGGGTAGAAAATTTTATTTTACAGCCTGGGTAGTTGAAATTGTTGCGGCAACCATTGGATTAACCATTGCCTGGTCACAGGGCTATGCAAGCTACCTTTATCTTCTTAGTGAGAATGAAGGCATTTTCCCAATGTCTCAGTTGTTTAATTTATTTATTGCAGCATTGCCATTCATTATGGTTGCAATAGCGGAATTACTGAAAATACCATTTGCATATCTTGTCTATATGAATAGACGTCTATTAGTAAAAGTAGTATATTCATTTGTTCTGTTGACTGTCACGATTATAACGTTTGAAACTTTAATCTTTGGTTTTGAAAGACAATATACGAATATTACACAACAAGTAAGAGTTCCTCAAAAACAATTAGATATCATTAATATAAAATTAACGGACATTGATAAACGCACTATTAGATTAGAAAGTCAAACAGAAGGGTCTATCAAACTTACTATCAATGAAATGCTCCAATCTGCAAAGCAGAACAAGGATTTCGACATAGAAAATTATACTAATCAAAAAAATGCATTATATAAGAGTACAAATTCACCTGCATATAGCCAAATAGAAATTCTTCAGCAAGAAAATAATCAAATTGAAAGTCAAAGCAAAACCAGTATTGGTCAGTTACAGGAGACTTTAAAGGTTTCCATTAAAGAAGAGTCTTCCAATATAAAGCAAAGAACAATAAATCAAAACAAACAAATAGATGCATTACGTAATGAAATATTAAGAATAGAGGAAAAAATAGCAAGCAAAGAAGTAAGTTTAGGTGCGCTGGGAGCGTTATTCTCAACAGACATCCCAAAATGGGAAAAAGACATAGTAAGAAAAGACAAACAAATTGATACTCTAATTAGTTCAGGCTCGATGGTATCAACCACATCAAGCAAAATAGATAAAAGAATAGAAAATATTAGAAATAAAGCCAATAATAAAATTTCTGAAAATAATGCAAAAATTTCCCAATTGAAAATCAAAGTGGCTTTAGCACAAGGTGATAATCTGAAAATGCAAACTATTGATGAAAATATTCAAATACGTCATCAAACATACGCAGATTCTTTATCCATAATAGAAAAGAAGAGAAATAAAATGGAAAAAGACTTTGAAAATAGGGATACCATAATCGAAGGTTTGTATGCAGATAAAAATAAACTTACCGAAAAGCAAGGAATTAAAAAAGCTCAGATTGATAAAGCAGCTTCTAACTCTCAAGTTTATCGAATTGCAATGGGTTGGTATGAAAAAAATAGGGCTTCCGATGTGACGAGAATTGAGGCTGATAATGTTGCCTTTTTCTGGTTCGGCTCTCTGGCTTTAATTGTATCAACTATAGGTGTTTCACTAGCATTTGGTGCATACATTCTTAAACATCCTGTAGAAGGATTTCCTGCAAAAAAACGTACTAAAAGTCGAATTATTAAAGCCTTAATGCTAACTTTAAGAAGACTTAGAAAAAGACTCAGAAATCCTAAGATTGTAACCAAAATCAAAGAAGTTGAAGTACCAATAGAAGTGGTAAAAGAAGTTCCAGTGGATAAGGTTGTCTTTAAAGAAGTTCCTGTTGAAATTGTGAAGAAGCAAGTTATACACGTTCCAATTTATACTAATGACCCAGAC
>DUAL01000303.1:0-334 GCA_012960835.1 Flavobacteriales bacterium
GTCATCCAATGAGCGAATAATTTGGAGACTGCGTATGGACTTCTAGGATAAAAAGGTGTTTTTTCATTCTGAGGCACCTCTGTTACTTTTCCATATAACTCACTAGTAGAGGCCTGATAAAACTTGACCTTAGGGTTTACAGTTCTAATGGCTTCTAATAAATTTAAACAGCCAATACCAGTAATTTGAGCCGTGGTGATAGGCTGCTCAAAAGAAACAGCAACAAAACTTTGCGCAGCAAGGTTGTACACTTCATCTGGCACAATGCTGCTAATCATGCGCATTGCGGCGCCTTCATCGGTGAGATCATATTCAATAAGCTCAAGGTTCTTGT
>DUAL01000303.1:393-1289 GCA_012960835.1 Flavobacteriales bacterium
CGAACTGGTTCTCCTGTAAGTGCCAAATACTTGGTATCCTTTTTCAAGCAACAGCTTAGTCAAATACGCACCATCTTGTCCGGTAATACCAGTAATAATCGCCTTTTTCATTGTATTTCCTGTTTTGATATTTCTATCAATTCTTCAATTTTTGAACTATAAGAATTTCTTTTAATGTAGTCATATGCTTTATTGGTCATGTCGGTATAGTTTAACTTCTTAGATAGATACATTTCATAATAATATCTAAACTCTTTCGCATTTGCATACACAATAATACCGCTCTCCCTTGCTTCATCAACTGACTCAAACACACCATTAATTGACATCGGTGTACAAAATACCAGTCTTTTAAGTGCAATAGAGTCAAGTAGTTTTGTTTTCACGCCAGTACCAGACTTCATTGGAACGATGTGAAGTGCGCTTTCACTCATAACCTGGCTAACGTCATCTACAAACCCTGTATAAACTGTATTCTTACAAATTCTTTTCTGAAAGATCTCGTTAGGGAGGCGACCAACAATTTTTAAATTTATATCTGGATAATCATTGATTAAATCTAAAAAAATTTCATGATAAAAATCATCAACTGCAGTCATATTAGGCTCAAATTCCATACCGCCTCGAAAAAGTATTTCATTCTCATTACTTTTTATAGAGAAATATTTGTTAACAGTATTTAGGTTTGCCGGAATTTTAAAAAAGAATGAATTTAACAGATTGTCTTTTCTAATGTCCTCTTTGGACACGTATAGTTTTTTTATTTTTTCAATTCTTTTATTATAAATAACAGCCAAAAAATAATTAACGAATGAATACATCTTTCTTAAAAAGTTTTTTTCATTTATAAAACCTGACCACATCAATTCCTTCATAGAATCAGGCATCATAAATAT
>DUAL01000303.1:1436-1797 GCA_012960835.1 Flavobacteriales bacterium
ATTTTTACGTCTGGGAGGTGGCCTGGAGACAAACCACTACCTAAAGGCATAATTAAGGTGACTTCAAGCCCTTGTTTTAAAAACTCTTTTAATAAATTTAAATTAATCTTCTTGATGCCGTCATCAATCACAAAAAGATTTGATGAGCAAAAATACAAAATACGCCTACCTTTCATAAATAGACATTAAATTATTAATATAGCTTTCCTTTAAGAATCTTTTGGAATTATTTAATGAGTTTTTGGATTTCTTTTTGCAACTGTTTGAACAATTCTTTGTTTTTAATACTTGTGTAAAATGATGCAGGGTAACGTGAAAATAGCTCCAGATTCAGCTTGTGAAGAGCGAGATAACATTTTGT
>DUAL01000304.1 GCA_012960835.1 Flavobacteriales bacterium
CATTTACAACATTTATCCCATCCATAAAATATACTTGGGATAATGCACTTTGGTCCTATACCCATCCTGTTGAAGGATTTCGTTATTTTCTGAAATATAGAACCAGTCCGGGTATAAATGAGAAATCGCTCTCTTTTCATTCAGCAACCATGGATGGACGAAAATATTTCCGTTTGTTTAATGGTGTCAGTCTTGCCAGCCGATTTTTTGCTGGGACCAATTGGGGAACTGATACCCAAAAATTTCAGTTGGGAGGGGTACCTTGGCTTTTTTCATCCGATAGATATAGTGATAGGTTTTACGGAGGGCAAGAGAATGCCCCCAGTGTTGAGGAATTATATTTTTCAGAATATGTAATGCCGCTTAGAGGCGTACAAATTTCAAATAAATTTGGTCAAAATGTATTTCTTGCAAATTTAGAATTACGACTTCCCTTTTTAATCTATTATTTCCCGGCAATAAAATATTTGGGTCAGATTAACGGAGTATTATTTACTGACTTTGGGGTAACATGGGATTCTGATTATCCTGAATTTTGGGACAACTCAAATTGGCAGAATAATAGCAATACCGGCTGGCTTATGTCTTACGGTTTTGGTCCCCGATTTATCTTTCTTGGCATGCCATGGCAACTTGATTATGCATGGCAGTATAATCCTCATAAGGGCACTATTTCTGATAGAAATTGGTACCTCACAATTGGTTTAGACTTTTAACCCCAACCTTTTTAGTAATTAAAAACATTTGAATATTACTTTTCCATTTGCTGGAGAAATATTTTCACTTTGCAGTGCAATATTCTGGGCTTTAGCGGTCATTTTTTTAAAACAGGCGGGAGAAAAGATTCACCCCATTGCTTTAAATTTATTTAAAAACGTCCTTGGAGTTTTTCTCATTTCACTAACATTAGTCATAATTGGGGATCCAATTATTTTCCCTTATAAAGAAGTCTTCTCAAATGAAGATTACTTTCGAATGATTATAAGCGGAGTCATTGGAATGGGAATTGCTGATATCATTTTCCTTCATTCGCTAAATATTATTGGCGCAGGAATATCAGCCTTAGTAGATACAGTTTATAGTCCATTTGTAATTTTCTTTGCTTATATCCTTCTTGGTGAACATTTGGCACCATTACAATTTTTGGGCGCGGGATGTATTATTGGTGCAATTATTTTTGCTTCTTTGAAACTACAAAATATTCAAATTACCAGAAAGCGCTTAAAATATGGTATTCTTCTTGGTATTTTTGCAATTAGCATGATGGCATTTGGCATTGTGTTAGTAAAGCCAGTGTTAACTAAATTTCAAGGAGATGTCTCAAAGCTATTGTGGATTGCTGGATTTCGGTTGGTGCCAGGGAGTTTAGTGCCTTTAATTATATTTCTGTTTCTCAATAATAAATATAACTTACTTAAAGCATTTAAAGATCGAAAAATATGGTTCCCACTAATTGGTGGTTCTGTATTTGCAACATATTTAGGAATATCATTTTGGATAATAGGAATGAGTCTTACAAATGCATCTACTGCCAGCATTCTTAATCAAACAGCGACAATTTTCATTCTAATTTTTGCAAGAATTTTTCTAAAAGAGCCCCTTACACAGCGAAGAGTAATAGCAATTTTAATTGCAATGACGGGAGCCTATTTGGTTTTTATAGGGTAAATTTTATTTCCTTACCCAATGAGAATAAGTTGCATCAGCACATAAATCAATTCCACTGATTTTCTCGAATTCTTCCTTAATTTTCAGCAAGGTTACAGGAAAATAAGTATCGATCCCCACGGTATTTT
>DUAL01000305.1 GCA_012960835.1 Flavobacteriales bacterium
CAAATACGATAAGGACATAAAAAGTATTGAGCCAATTATTAAACAGATTCATTTGGAACATGAAAAAATAATTGCTATTTCCAATGATGAGTTGCGCGAGAAAACAACTTACTTAAAAGCCAAGATAGAAAAAAGTATTTGTCAGGAGAAAGAAAAAATATCCTCCTTAAAAAATAAAGCAGAACAAAAAGGAGTCGATAAGGATGAGAAGGAAGAAATCTATAACGAAATAGATGAAATCGAAAAAAGTGTTATTAAAATAATAGAGGTTACTCAAAATGAAATTCTTCCGGTTGCCTTTGCTGTAATTAAAGAAACTGCAACACGATTTAAAAACAATGCAACCATAAAAGTTACTGCTAATGATGTTGATAGAGATTTAGCTGCTAACAAAGATTTTGTAAGCATTGAAGGAGCATATGCTATTTATAAAAATTCTTGGATTGCTGCCGGAAATGAAATCACTTGGGATATGATTCATTATGATGTGCAATTAGTAGGTGGAGTGGTGCTGCATCAAGGTAAAATTGCAGAGATGTCAACTGGGGAAGGAAAAACTTTAGTAGCTACTCTTCCCGTATATCTGAATGCCCTTGCTGGTTTGGGGGTACATTTGGTTACAGTGAATAATTATTTAGCAAAAAGGGATGCAGAGTGGATGGGTCCAATTTTTCAATTCCATGGATTGAGTATTGATTGTATTGATAACCATCAGCCAAATTCTGATGAAAGGAAACAGGCCTATTTAGCCGATATCACATATGGTACTAATAACGAATTTGGCTTTGATTATTTACGCGATAATATGGCGCGTAGGCCAAAAGATTTAGTACAAAGAAAACATCATTATACCATTGTTGATGAGGTGGATTCTGTACTTATTGATGATGCTAGAACCCCCCTTATTATTTCTGGCCCTATCCCAAAAGGGGATGTGCACGAATACAATGAGCTAAAACATAAACTAGAACGCTTGGTTTCAGTACAAAGAAAATTTGTTACAACCGTAATTGCAGATGCTAAAAAAATGTTTGCTGAAGGAAATTCAGATGATGCGGGACTAAATTTACTAAGGGCTTTTAGGGGATTACCTAGAAATAAAGCGCTTATTAAGTTTTTAAGTGAAGAGGGCGTGAAAAGCCAATTACAAAAAACAGAGAATTTTTATATGCAGGACCAAAGCAAAGAAATGCATATTGTTGATGAAGCCCTTTTCTTTGTAATTGATGAAAAAAACAATACCATTGAGCTTACTGAAAAAGGAATTGAGCTAATGACAACAGAAATTGAGGACAAGAATTTCTTTGTAATGCCAGATGTGGGTGCTGAAATAGCCATTTTAGGAAAAGAAGATCTGACCGATAAAAAAAGAGCCAGCAAAAAAGAGGAGTTACTAAGAGATTTCGCCATTAAAAGTGAGCGAATACATACGGTAAATCAGTTACTAAAAGCATACACACTTTTCGAAAAAGATGTGGAATATGTGGTGATGGACAACAAAGTAAAAATTGTAGATGAGCAAACTGGTCGAATCATGGAAGGTAGAAGATATTCGGATGGATTGCACCAAGCTATTGAGGCCAAAGAAAATGTAAAAATTGAAGAGGCCACACAAACTTATGCTACCATTACCCTTCAAAATTATTTCAGAATGTACAATAAGTTATCGGGGATGACTGGTACTGCTGAAACGGAGGCGGGAGAATTTTGGGAGATTTACAAATTGGATGTGGTGGTAATTCCTACCAACCGTCCAATTGTTCGGGACGATAAAGACGATTTGGTTTATAAAACCAACAGAGAAAAATACAATGCTGTTATTGAAGAAATTGATACCCTCACCAAAGCTGAGAGACCAATTTTAGTAGGAACTACTTCTGTTGAAATTTCTGAACTTTTAAGCAGAACGCTTAAAATGAGAAACATCAAACACAATGTACTGAATGCAAAACTCCACCAAAGAGAAGCGGATATTGTAGCGGAAGCAGGTAAAGCATCTGTAGTAACTATTGCCACCAATATGGCAGGGAGAGGAACGGATATTAAGCTTTCGGAGGAGGTGAAAAAATCTGGCGGATTAGCAATTTTAGGAACGGAAAGACACGATTCAAGAAGGGTGGACAGGCAACTTAGAGGTCGTTCAGGAAGACAAGGTGATCCTGGCTCTTCTCAGTTTTTCGTTTCCTTAGAAGATAATTTGATGCGACTTTTTGGCTCTGAACGAATTGCAAAACTGATGGATAAGATGGGATTGGAAGAAGGGGAAGTTATCCAGCATTCTATGGTGAGTAAGTCCATTGAAAGGGCACAGAAAAAAGTGGAGGAAAATAACTTTGGCATACGAAAAAGATTGCTGGAATATGATGATGTAATGAATCAGCAAAGGGAAGTGATTTACAAAAAAAGAAGGCATGCTCTTTTTGGCGACCGACTATCCCTAGATATTTCCAATATGATTTATGATACTTGTGAGAGCATTATTGAACAAACGCATGAAGTCAAAGATTTTGAAAATTATAAATTAGATTTGATTCGCTTTTTAGCTAGCGATAGCCCTGTTGCTGAACAGGAATTTCAAGACCTTAATATTCACGAAATAGTTGAAAAAACTTACCAATCCTGCTATAAAAGTTACCAACTGAAATCAGAGAATATAGCCAAAAAAGCATTCCCAATAATAAAAGATGTTTTTGATAATCAATCGGCTACTTATGAGAATATTGTAATTCCTTTTACAGATGGAATGAAAACACTACAAGTGGTTACCAACCTAAAAGAATCGGTGGAACAAGAGGGAAATAATATTGGTTTGGCCATTGAAAAAAGTGTAACCCTTGCCATAATTGATGATAGCTGGAAAGAACATTTAAGAGAAATGGATGAGTTAAAACAATCCGTGCAAAATGCAGTTTATGAGCAGAAAGATCCGTTACTTATTTACAAATTTGAATCCTTCAATTTATTTAAAACCTTGATTGATAAAGTAAATAAAGAAATTGTTTCTTTCCTTTTAAAAGCGGACTTACCTACACAATCTAATGTGCAAGAAGAAAGAAGGCAAGCTGAAACTAACTTACAAACTAGCCGCCCAGAAATGGCTGCTCCTAGCAGTGGAGATCCTCAAAATCCTAATCAACCACCACAAGCCCCACAAAAAACACAACCTGTAAGGGTGGAACAAAAAGTGGGAAGAAACGAACCATGCCCATGTGGATCGGGTAAGAAATACAAAAAATGTCACGGCAGATAAAAAGATGCAAGTGGCCTAAAAATGATGCCGTCTACATAAGGTATCATGATAGGGAATGGGGCATTCCTGTTTATGAGGATCAGAAAATATTTGAGTTTCTACTCTTGGAGACTTTCCAGGCAGGATTGAGTTGGATAACAATCCTTAAAAGAAGAGAAAATTTTCGTACTGCTTTCGATAATTTTGATTTTCAAAAAATCGCTAATTATTCGGATACAAAACAGGCTGAATTAAAGCTAGATGCTGGTATTATAAGAAATACCTTGAAGATTAAAGCGGCTACTAGTAACGCTCAAGCTTTTATTAAAGTACAACAGGAGTTTGGTACATTTTCAAAATACCTTTGGGGTTTCGTTGGCGGAAAGCCAATTCAGAATCATTTCAAAACTATAAGTGAATTGCCAGCAAACACGCCACTTTCTGATAAAATAAGTGCTGATTTAAAAAATAGAGGATTTAAATTTGTTGGTTCAACAATTATTTACGCCCACATGCAAGCGATGGGAATGGTAAATGACCATACAACAGATTGTTTCCGATATAATGAAGTTTAGTTTCTACTTCAAATACCTAAAATCCTGATTGTTTTTTATCTTTTTTAAAGATTCAAAAATCAATCGAATTACATTTTCTACATCATTTTTATGCGCACTTTCCACTGTAGTATGCATATACCTTAGCGGCAGGGAAATAAGTGCCGAAGCTACTCCACCAGTGGAATAGGCAAAAGCATCTGTATCAGTTCCAGTAGAGCGAGAAGCGGCATTTCTTTGGAAAGGAATCTTTTTCTTCTCAGCAGAATCAATGATTAAATTCAGTAAATTATTTTGCACGGCAGGACCATAAGTAAGCACTGGACCATCCCCACATTTTGTATCGCCTTCTTTTATTTTATCAATCATTGGGGTATTAGTATCATGGCACACATCCGTTATAATGGCAACATCTGGTTTTATGCTCTCGGTAATCATTTGAGCACCTCTCAAACCCACCTCCTCCTGAACAGAATTTGTAATATAAAGGCCAAAAGGTAATTTCACTTTATTTTCTTTCAAAAGACGAGCTACTTCCGCAATCATAAAACCCCCTACTCTGTTGTCAAGGGCTCTGCCTACATAAAAATTCTTATTCAGAATCATAAATTTATCTTCATAGGTAACCACACAGCCCACATGAATGCCTAATTTTTCAACCTCCTTTTTACTGTCACAACCACAATCTAAAAAGATATTTTCCACTTTTGGGGATTTCTCAGTTCCTGCCTTACGAGTATGGATTGCTGGCCAACCAAATACTGCTTTTACCATTCCTTTTTTAGTATGGATATTTACTCTTTTTGAGGGCGCAATCTGATGATCAGAACCACCATTACGCACCAAATAAATAAAACCATCTTTGGTGATATAATGCACAAACCATGAAATTTCATCAGCATGCGCTTCAATTACAACTTTATATTTTGCTTTTGGGTTTATTACTCCAACAACAGAGCCGTAAGTATCTACAAAATACTCATCAATATAGGGCTTGATGTAGTTTAACCACATTTTTTGCCCTTCACTTTCAAAGCCAGTTGGAGAGCAATTATTTAGGTAATCCTCTAAAAATTGTTCCGATTTTTTAGTAATAATTTTCTTCTTTGCCATAATTTGTTTTGAATTAAAGGTGCGAATATAAGGATTTTATCCTGCCCAACCCTCTCTATCTAAGGAGCGATACTGAATGGCCTCTGCAATATGAGCTGAACTAATATTTTCAGCATTATCCAAATCGGCAATGGTTCGAGCAACTTTCAATATTCTATCATACGCCCTGGCGGAAAGGTCTAGTTTTTCCATTGCCGTTTTTAGTAGCTCTTGGCTTTGTGGATTTAATTTGCAATGGCTTTGAATTTGCTTTGTATTCATTTGAGAATTAGCGTGAATCTTTTCGTTTTCAACAAATCTATTTTCTTGAATATCTCTTGCTTTTATTACTCTTTCCCTAATTTGCTGACTGCTTTCTCCCTTTTCTTTTTTGGTCAATTCATCAAAATTTACAGGCGTAACTTCCACATGCAAATCAATTCTGTCAAGTAAGGGTCCTGATATTTTATTCAGATATTTTTGCACCATTCCAGGAGGACACATACAAGCTTTATCAGGATGATTATAATATCCACATGGGCAAGGATTCATAGAGGTAACCAACATAAAGCTAGCCGGATAATCTACTGAAAATTTAGCGCGGGAAATAGTTACTACCCTATCCTCAATGGGTTGTCGCATTACTTCTAAAACCGTTCGTTTGAACTCTGGTAATTCATCTAAAAACAAAACGCCATTATGAGCCAATGAAATTTCCCCTGGTTGAGGATGCGTACCTCCCCCAACTAATGCTACATCTGAAATAGTATGGTGAGGCGAGCGAAAAGGACGAGAAGTCATAAGCGTATCATTTGCAGCTAATTTCCCTGAAACAGAGTGAATCTTTGTAGTTTCTAGTGCTTCTTGTAATGATAGTGGCGGCAGAATCCCTGGCATTCGTTTTGCCAACATGGTTTTCCCTGCCCCAGGCGGACCTATCATAATTACATTATGCCCACCGGCAGCAGCAATTTCCAATGCTCGTTTTATATTTTCTTGCCCCTTTACATCCGAAAAATCAGAAGCAACATTATTCAGTCCTTCATAAAACTCTTTTCTTGTATCAACAATGGTGGGGCTTATTTTTATTTCCTCTTTGAAAAAATCAATTACTTCCCGAACATTCGACACAGCTAACACTTGCAAATCATTTACAATAGCCGCCTCTCTTGCATTTTCCTTTGGTAAAAATATTCCTTTAAACCCTTCTTCTTTTGCTTGTATGGCAATGGGCAAAGCTCCTTTTATTGGTAAGATACTTCCATCTAAGGAAAGCTCCCCCATTATTACATAGTATGCTAATTTAGCATTTTCAAATTCTTTATTAGCAGCTAAAATTCCTATGGCAAGTGGTAAATCATAAGCTGATCCTTCCTTTCTAATATCAGCTGGCGCCATATTAATTACAATTTGTTTTCCAGGAACTCGATAGCCATTATTTTGTAGTGCTGCACGAATTCTTTGCTCACTTTCTTTTACTGCATTGTCCGGCAATCCAACCAAATAAAATTTTATTCCTCTTGTAATATCCACCTCAATGGTAATCGTTTTGGCATCAATACCGCTTACTGCACTACCATAGGTTTTAACTAACATATTTTTATTTATTGAATTCCGTTAAGCCACATTTTAGCCATTTTTGAAATTCGCTAACATCAGGAGTGTAGCCAATAGGATTGGTTAAAAGTCCGTTTTTTGGACTATACAGCACATAGTATGGCTGTGATGAACTAGCATAAGTTACCGCTTGCAAAGTGCTCCATTTATTCCCAACAGTAGTTAAAGTTTTCTTTTTTGTTCCTCCATCAGAAGTTGGAACGACTACCGTTTCACTGCTGTCTAATAGCGTTTGCTCATCTACATAAAGTTGGCAAAGCACAAATTCCCCCAACAAATCTTCCACTTCAGGAAATACATTTTCTTCCATTTTTCTACAGTTGACACAAGCCCAGCCCGTAAAATCGATAAATACTGCTTTTCCCTCTTGTTCTGCATATTCTATCGCTTCCCAATAGTCAAAAAATACTTCTTTTTCTTCTTGCTGGTAAGTATAGCTATAACTCAGTGGCGGAGGAAATCCACTTAATACTTCATGCTCCCACCAATTTAAATGCGAACCAAACATTCCTGGAATTAGGTAAATAGTAAAAAATAAAAAAGACAATATAAACCCATAACGCATTTTGGAAATCTTTTGTACTTTAGAATCGTGAGGGAACTGAATTTTTCCAATTAGATACAATACCGTTAGCACGCCAATAATAAACCAAAGCACAAAGAAGGTTTCCCTTTTTATCAAGCCCCATTGCTCTACCATATCGGCATTAGAAAGGAACTTTATGGCTAGTGCAACTTCTAAAAATCCTAACACTACTTTTACTGAATTTAGCCATCCTCCAGATTGTGGTAGTGCATCTAACAATTTTGGAAAAAGAGCAAATAAAGCAAACGGAAAGCCCAATGCTAATCCGAAACCTGTCATTCCTGCTGTTAATTTGGTGGCAACCATTTTGAATTCCATTCCTAAAATAACAACAGTGCTTACATCTCCACCTAAAGTTCCTGCCAGAAGTGAGCCTAAAATAGGACCAGTGCAAGAGAAAGAAACAATAGCTAAAGTTAGCGCCATGAAAAAGATGCCAATTAATCCGCCAATATTGGAGCCTGAATCCGCTTTATTGCCCCATTTGCTGGGTAATGCTAATTCAAAATATCCAAAAAAGGAAAGTGCAAAAGCAATGAAAATAGCAAAGAAGAAAAGGTTGAGCCAACTATTTGTAGAAATCTGGTTTAAAATTTCAGGATCAATGTTGGGCATTAAATGAAAAGGAATACTTAGTAGAAAATAAATCAGCATAATAAAAAAGCCATACATTACCGCATTAAAGGTTCCTTTTCCTTTTTCTCCCTTTGTAAAAAAACTAACTGTGAGGGGAATCATAGGAAAAACACAAGGCGTTATAAGGGCAATAAGCCCGCCCAAAAGCCCCAAAATAAAAATGGCCCACAAACTATTTTCTTCTGATTTCTTTTCCCCACAATCGGTAGATGGATTGTTTAATTCTACTAATTTGTCATTGTATTTTTGGGTGTTTTCAATTTCTTCTATAGTAATTTCTTCTTCCGCTTTTTTCACTACTATTCTCCCGTCTGAATTAATTTGGAAGGAAAAAGGAACTGGCATTGGAAAAACACATTGGACCTCATCACATAACATAAAATTAATCTCTCCTGTTATATTAAATGGATCTTTAGTTAGTAATTTTATTCTCTGTCGAAAAGTAACTTCCCCTTCATAGTATTTTAATGTTTCTTCCCAAATAGGATCATAATCTTGTATAGGTGGCTCTTCTAAAACACTATCCTGTTTGATAAAAAAATCTGATTCATTAAAAGTAAAGGATGTAGGTATAGGTCCCTCATCACTAAAATATTGCCCGGTAAATTGAGAATACAAATGCCAATGCTCTTCAATGCTCGCTTTAAACTGTAGTTCAACTTCTGACTCAGAAATTTTGTTTTGCGAAAATTCCCAAATTACAGGATCTATAATTTGAGCATTTGAAAATATGCCTGCAAATAAAAATGCAAGTACAAAAAATATTTTTTTCATTCTTCTATTGGTTTAATTCTTGATTTATAATCCTAGCTAATTCTTCCGATTTTTGGCTCCCAATCAAATAGATTAAGCCATCTTTATCGGTAAGCTCAACCGCATCAACACCTCTTGTGTAAAAACGAATGGTGCCTTTTAGATGCAAATTATAAACGGATCGATTCAAAATATATTTGCTGTACATTACTTTTTTGACTGATTTAATACTACTTAAATCAATCTTTATTTTTCTAGATGTCCATAGTCCATCTAATATGATACTTTTGTTTTGTACTTTGGTTTCAAAGTGTAATACAAACACAAGCAAAACCGAAATTACTAAAATAGCTATTCCTAAAAAGAAGAAAAGTTCGCCCGATTTTTCGTGATTTTCTTTCCAATAATAAGCCACAAAACAAAACAATGCCAATGCTATCCTTCTGGAAAGCGACATTTTATTTAATCCCAAATACTGTTTTTCTTCAAATTTTATTTCTGACATCTTATTCTTTTAAAAGTTGCACAATATACGCCTTTTTAGTGTTTTCTAATATTTTGAATCTTTCGTCTAATCTTAACCCAATAATCCACATAATTTCATTGTCAGAGCATAGCACCCAAATTTGTTCCTTTTCAGGAATTGAAATTTTATTGTCAATAAAAAAGTCACTTAATTTCTTTTTACCTTTCATCCCAAGCGGAAAGAAAAAATCTCCTTTTTCCCACTTTCTTAAAACTAGTGGAAATTTCAATTTATCAAAGTCAAGCATTGCAATATTTACATCATTTTGAATAGCAAGATTTCCGGACAATGAGAACCTTAAATGAATTGGGGAAAAACATTCTTTATCATTTTTGTTAATTTGTATTTCAAGCTTTTCATTTTCCCTAATGGCTTGAATAATTATTTGCTTTCTATCGATAATTAAGCGGTGAGTAGCAGAAAAAAATTGCTTCCCGGATTGCTTTTGTAAAGCGATAGAAATATCGTTCACACTGAAAAAACCAAATGGTTTCAAAAGCTCATAAAGATATGTTGGCATGGGATTTAGCTTTTCTAATTCTACAATTGAAATGGTAAAATAACTACCTTCTTGTTTTAGCAATCGCCCTTTTTGTTTATTAATTTGGGTATTGTATATTTCAGAAATACCACTTAAATAATCCATATCCTTTGTTATTGTTTCTTTAATTGAAGGATTAATCTCTTCCAGTAAAGGAATGAGATGAAGCCGTATTTTATTTCTAAGATATTTATCGTCTTTATTAGAACTGTCTTCACGATATTCAATTTTATTTTCTTTAAGGAAATCATAAATTTCATCTTTTCTTGCAAACAAAAGAGGTCTAATTATATTCCTTCTTTTCGGATGAATTCCCAACATTCCTTTTATTCCCGTTCCTCTTAGAAGGTTGATAAAAAAAGTTTCAATATCATCATTCTGATGATGAGCCGTAACAATAAAATTGCAATCCAATTTTAATCTCAAGGCTTCAAACCATTTATACCTCAATTCTCTTGCAGCCATCTGAATGGAAAGCTTATTTTGTATTGCAAAATTTTGAGTGTCAAAGTTGCTTGTAACACATTCTACATTTAGCTTCTTAGCCAACTTTTTTACAAAAACTTCATCCGAATCCGATTCCTCTTTTCGTAAACCAAAATTGCAATGTGCCATTATAAAATTGCAATTCAATGCCTTTAAAAGACAGGCTAATGCAACACTGTCTGCGCCACCACTAATAGCAAGTATTAGTTTGTCCTCCCTCTTAAAAAGATGATGTTGTTTTATGTATTTATCTAACTTTTCTTTCATTCTGCATTTACTTTTTCTCCTGATGAAATTTCTAAAATTGTTTTTACTTTTATAAGGCATTCGTCATATTCTTCCTCCGCTACCGACCTACTAGTAATTGCACCTCCTGCCATCACCGAAAAATATTTTTTTGTAGCATTATAAAGAATACTCCTTATTACCACATTAAAATCAAAATCGGCATTTGGGTTAATATAGCCAACACTTCCTGAAAACAGCCCTCTTTTTGTGCATTCAAATTTTTCTATTAATTCCATGGCTTTTCTTTTTGGAGCACCTGTCATTGAGCCCATAGGAAAAGCCCCTTTTATGGCATCTATAAAATGATAATTGGACTCTAATTCTGCACTTATTGTACTTATCATTTGATGTACTTGTTCAAAGGAATAAACTCCAAAAAGTTCCTCTACTTTAACACTTGCTTGTCGGGCGTATTTTGACAAATCATTCCTTACCAAATCAGTAATCATCACATTTTCTGATTTGTCTTTTTCGCTTAAAGATAATTCTTTTTTTAACTGAGAATCCTCTTCTTTATTTTTACTTCTTTTTCTTGTTCCTTTTATGGGTTGAGATAGAATTTGCTGATTTTCCTTTCTCAAAAATCTTTCCGGACTAAAGCAGATAAGGTATTTATCATCCAAATGTAAAAAAGACGAAAATGGTGCTTTTGTTTTTTTATTTAATCTAAAAAATAAAGCCTCCGCATTTAGCTCTGTATTTTCAGAAAAAAATTCCTGACAATAACTCATTTCATAAATATCTCCCCTTTTAATATGTGTTTTAATTTTCTTTATTTTCTTTAAATATTCTTCTTTAGTCTCTCTTTTTTTCATTTTCAAGTTTCCATAAAATAACTCATCACATATTTGATTTTTTATTTCATCTATAATAATATCCGTTTCTTTTTTGTTGGAAAAGGTGTCTACATATAATACTTTTTTTTTCATGCTGAAAACTATTTCAGGAATGAAAAAAAACAGATTAGGAAAATATAAATTATCCATATTTTCAGATGTTAATGTATCCGTTTCATTTTTTAAATCATAAGAAAAATAACCGAACATCCAGTCTTTATATCTATTGTGAAATACTTTAAGATTCTCAAAAGAATCCTTATTAGAACAGCAAATTTTATGCGCCCCCACTGCAAATAAAAATTCGTATTGAGAATACGCTATCGGCATTTTTTGAATTTGCGGATTTGAATCTAAAAAACAAGAATACTTAAAATTTTTAGCCCAAAAAACCAGCTTTTCAGCAAATTCTTTTTTATCTTTTATGGTATATAAAAATCTATTTCTCACAACACAAAAGTAAAGGTTTTTAGGGATTTATATTGGAAAATTTGGTTCATTAAAAAAAGTAAAAAACTTATTTGAAAAATATTTATACCTTAGCAGCCTAATCGAAAAATAAAAAATCATGGGAAATTTAGAAACACCTATCACATGGGTTTTAGGAATTGCTTTTATTGCATATGTTGGATTGGGCAATTGCTGCACTGATAGCGGCAACCAAGCAGCTTATGGCGGAACAGAAGTAGGTATTAACGCTCCTGCTTTGGAGGTTGAACAGCCAGAAATAGTTGAAGAAGTTACCATAGAGGTTACGATTGAAGATGGTGATACAACTGTTGTTGTAGACACTGAACTTATTACAGAGGAGGAAGAATAATTATTTTATTCTTTTTTTTACAAGGGCTATTAAAAAAAACAAGGACAATATAAAAGCAGATATTCTTCCTATAAAATCGCCATAAATGCTATAAAAAGTTTTTGTTTTTATGATGGGGATAGTTGCTTTTATTATCTGTTTGCTTCCCCATTTGCTTTGTTTTTCAATGGCTCCTAATAATGTAATGATTGACGAAATGCCCGTATTAGCCGAACGAATGATAGCCTTTTTTTGTTCAATAGCCCTAAGCCGAGCATAAGATGAGTGTTGCTTATAGCCCGCAGAATTTTTCCACCAGCCATCATTTGTAATTATACACAATACATCTGTTTCCCTTGCGGTAATTAAATCCCCATAAATAGATTCGTAGCAAATAAGCGGTAGTACTTTTACTCCATCAACATTAAAATTATTAATTTCATTTTTATTGCCAAGTGAGCCACTTATCCCTCCTAGATCAACTGCCAAAGCAACAAATTTATCTAACACATTTGGGTATGGCATTTTTTCCACTCCTGGCACTAATTTTGTTTTATGATATACTTGTACTTCCCCGCTTACTGGTATAAAAATAGCAGAATTATACGCATCATAAAAAGTGTTTTCATTTCTGATTTCACGAGCAGTTGCTGTTTTTTCTTCTCCATGAACAAACATTTTGTAAGTGGAAGCGCCCACTAAAATATTTAAGTTAGGGAATTCTTTTTGTAATTCTCTAAACTTCCTTATACTATAAGTTGCCTCTATTCTGTTTTCCCAAACTCCTTCCAAAAGTGCTGTTTCAGGCCCTACTAATAATTGTATTTCCTCTGTAAGCTTAGTTTTAGCAAGTGTTATAAAATCCTCTAATTGCTCCTTAAAACCTACATTAAATTTATCCGTATAAGGATCAATATTTGGCTGAACAATCAGCACTTCTAATCTTGTGCTTTCCTTCATGTTCACTTTTAAAGAAAGATAATGTGAAAGGAGCATTGGCCCAATTAAAAGCATAGTAACTTTTAAAAGAGCTTTACCTTTATGCTTTGTTTGCAAAAACTTAAAAATGAAAAAATTTGTCAGTAATATCCAAAGCGAACCTCCTAAAACTCCCGTAAACTCATACCATTGAACTATGGAGGGAATATTTGCAAAGCCATTCCCTAATGTGAGCCAAGGCCATGATAAATCCCAATTTAAATGAAAATATTCCATACTTACCCAAGCAACTAACAAAACCCAAATACCTCTACCGATAGTATTTTTAATAAAGTAATAAAGCCAAAAAGCGGTAGCCATTAATAATGCATTTACTAAAAATGCAGCAATTGCACCAAATACTGTAGCATGATAAATCCAGTAAGTAGTAAAGAGATTAAATAAAAAAAAGCTTAAAAAGGAAAAAGCGAAAACTTGTAGCCCTTTTCGCTTTTCATTTGAACGAGAGGTTTTATCTTCTAGAATAAATAAAGGTACAAAACCAACGAACAATAAAGGGAACATGCCGATAGCTGGCCAAGAAAAAGCCAACAATAAACCGCTTAATACCGCTAAAAATAATTTTCTCATATCTTTTACAAATATTATCATATTTTTGCTGATATGAATGCAATCAAAAGAAATATCCCAAATATAATTACGCTTGCTAACTTGACTTGTGGCTTGTTTGCAATATTTTTTGCTTTTGAAGGGAACTTAGTTTTGTCTGCCACTTTCATTTTTTATGGTGCTTTTTTTGATTTTTTTGATGGTCTGTTAGCGCGTATTCTGAAAGTTGGAAGCGAATTTGGAAAACAACTAGATAGCTTGGCGGATATGGTTACTTTTGGTGTAGCACCTGGGATGATTTTGTTCCAACTAATTTATAATAGTATTGTCAACTCCTTTTCTCAATCTGATATAACCCAACCAAATTTTTTTCCATCAATTATTGCTTTTTTAATCCCCATTTTTTCAGCTATTCGTTTGGCAAAATTTAATACTGACACAAGGCAAACCACTGCATTTATTGGATTACCAACACCTGCTGCTGCAGTTTTCATTGCATCACTACCAATGATACGGGAAAGTTACTCATTATCTTTTAGTAGTGAATTATTAATAGGTGCGACCATAGTTTTATCTCTACTTTTAGTAGCAAAAATTCCCTTATTTTCCTTTAAATTCAGCAAGGCAGAAAGCATCACTTCTCGTTTAAATATTATCAGAATTATATTAATTATAGTTGCCTTGATATTATTATTCATTTTTCAGTTTGCTGCTATCCCATTTATTGTAATTTTGTATCTGATTTTATCAATCCTAAATAATATACTATAATTATGAAATTCAGAGCTGAAATAGATATAATGCCACTTAAATCGTTATTAGATCCACAAGGAAAAGCCGTAAGTGCAAGTATGGGAAATGTTGGTTTATCAGAAATTGGAAATGTAAGAATTGGGAAACACATTACATTAGAAATTGAAGCAGATAGCAAAAAAGTTGCAGCTTCAAAAGTAGATGAGGCTTGCAAAAAAATGCTTTGCAATCAAATTATGGAATCGTTTGAATTCACGGTTTCTAAAGCGTAATTACTCTTTAACTGTTACTCTCACAATTTCAATTTTTCTGGCCATTGCTGCCTCTACACTATAAACCGACAGCTTTTTATTTCTAGGATTATCACTAACATTTTTATTAGAAACCGACTCGCCAAAAGGTAATTCTATAATAACTAATTGCTCATTTTTTAAGTATTGGGTAATACTTCCGTTTTGGAATTCATGCATGTAATTAAGCAGGGAAACAATTCTTCTTTTGGATAAATTGATATTGTAATCCCTTGCAAAAAGCGGACTCGCATACCCTTTTATTTGCAATTCTATTTTTTGACCACTAGCTAATGCTTTCTTAATTTTACGCAAAACTTCATCTAATTTATTGAAATTTTCTTGCAATTTATTTGTGAAAAAATCTTCTATTGATGATACCGAACTGCTATTTTTCACATACTCTTTCTTTAATAAAAAATAAGAAATATAGGATTGAATGTAATTAAGTTTTGTTGTGGTTTTCATGGTACAACAATCTGGCTCATCATTATGAAAATACAAGCTAAGTGGTAAATAATTGTTTATCTTTTCAATTACATTTGAGGTATCTTTTTCTTGCTTTTTTATTTCAAACGAGAAAATATCATTGCAACAATTTTCTTTATCTAAATAAAGTGCAGGAGAACGATTAGAGGAAAAATGTCCTTTATTTTCCGTGAAGAAGTTTAAATACATTTCATCAAAAGGGGTGTTAAAGGGCTCGTCTAATAAAATAAGGTTTTCCCATAAAGTTAAATTGCCTTTTGCCTTGTATATATCAAAACCACCAAAGCCATTTTTTCTATCAGAACTAAAAAATAATTGTGCTATTTTTCGATTATAAAAGGGCGTAATCTCATTGGCTTTGCCGTTTATTTTATTACCCAAATTTATAGGATTTCCAAAGTTTCCTTGTTTATCAATAGCAGAAATCCAAATATCCAACCCACCAAAACCTCCTTCTCTGTCCGAAACAAAATACAAATATTTTTTGTTATCAATTATTGCAATGGTTGGTTGAGTGGAAGTGCTACCTATTTTGTTAATTCTCTCATCTAATTTCTTTGGTTTTGTCCATTTATGATTTTTAAATTTTGAAATATAAATTGCACAATTTTCTCCTTTGCAAAAAGTGAAATAAGCCATTTTATCTTTTGTTATAAAAAGATTTCCACTTTGCATATAGTCGGAATTCAGAGCAGAAAAATAACTCCCTCTGCTCCACTGATCTAATTGAAAATTGCTAGAATAAATAGAGGAAACATAATTGTTGTTATCCTCTCGGATTGCCGTAAAAAACGTATGATTTTTTTCATCTTGAAAAAAATTAAGTTCTGCTCCAATAGAGTTTATAGCAGTGGATAAATGCTTTATCTCAATGCTTTCTTGTGCAAAAATTACGCTAGAAAAAAATACTAATATGACTTTAACAAATCTCATAAATATCTAGGACAATATTTTTTTATTTCTCCTTTTTGCATTCTTTTTTTCTTATTCCAAATATAAATAATGACGAACTCAAAACCTCCTTTGTTATTACTAGCAGCCACCAAATCGGAAGTGTTAATATCATAACTAACCACCACCCTAATGCTATTGTAATTTAGCCCAAAAGCTGGAATAATGGCATCATCCCATCTATAAAATATTTGAGAAATAAGTTCCATATTAAGGGGAGCAATTTCATGTCTTATTGCAGTTCCAAAAAGAAGTTCGCTACTTTTCCCTTGCCTACTATAAAGCAAAGCAGGATTGAAAATAATTGTATTATTTATGCGATAAAAGGATTGAAAATAACTATTGTATTTTTCCTCTAATTGCAGATTTTCATCATGTAGCAAAGTTTGTTTTGGCCTGTTGATATGATAGGCAGAAAGCCCTGTTATAAAAGAAAAATTATCACTTACAATCATGCTATAATTTGCGCCAATTCCTACATCAAAATAGGAGAAAGAGGGGTTTTGTAAATTTTCATTTTCCTCAAAAATAAGATTAGAAAAATCTACTTTTCTTTGCGTGAAACCAAGCAATATCCCAGCTGCAATTTCCTTATCCCTAGCTATAGAAAAGGATTTATTTATTGCTGCATTAAACTCAGATGTAGTGAAATCAGCATCACCAGCTACATCATTTACGAATTGCAATCCGACAGAGGTTTTTTTCAAAATATCTTTTACCTCAAAATTAGCTGCAATTGTACTAAAGGGAGCGGCAACACTTTGCCATTGTGTTCTTTTATGAAAAGATGCTTTAAAGTCGGCCGATTGATTACCAACAATCGCAGGGTTTAAACCCATGGAAGAAACTGAAAATTGGGAGAAATGAACATCTTGAGCTTTCAAGTTAAAAGCAAATACAAGGCAAAATATGAGTAGAAAAATCCTCATCTTATCAATGTAATATTTCCTTTTTTGAATAATTTTTTACCGCCATAACATTCCAATTCTAAATAAAAATCAAACACTTGAGGTGCCAATAATTCATTTTGGTAAGTACCATCCCAATACCCCAACTTGTCGGTTGAAGAATATACTTTTTGTCCGAACCGATTAAAAATTTCAATCTTAAAAGAGGTAATGATTCCATCATTATCTAATATTCGATAAGTATTGTTTGGCTGCTGATTATTAGGAGTAAAAGCAGTAGGAATTTTAATCTTGTCTTCATCACAAAAAACATCTAAAACTGGTATAAAAATACTATCGTAAATAGTGCAGCCAAAATCGTTATACACTTGCACAAAAAACAAAGAATCTGAAGTTGGAGTAACTACAATTTGCTTTGTGGTATCGCCTGTTTCCCATAATACTTTATCGATAGTTTGAATATTTAAAGCTGTACTTTCTCCTTTATAAATTGGTTTTTTACTTGCCCAAATGCTGTCGCTTATTGGATCCTCATTTGCTTGAATAAAAACAGAATCCCTTAACTCACAACCATCCTGATTTTGAACCTCTACGAAAATCCAAATTGACGAATCAACAGCAATCCAAACGGAAGAAGAATCGGCACTAAAAGTTAAATTATTGCTTAGACTCCACTGGTATTTTATTAGTGGAATTATAGAAATGAGGTTATTCACTTTTATAAAAGCAGAGTCGCCTTTACAAATCTCAAAAATACCGCTTAATGAAATATCAATATTTTCAGTTTTTAACTCTACACTATCTATTGCCTGACAAATTCCATCCGTTACCATTACATAATATTGCATGGAGTTGCTGACTAATAAAAAACTATCCAAACTTAATGTATCAGAAAAATAATTATTGCTCGACCACAAAAAAGAAGTTACCAATCCATTAGAATTTGCTTGTAATAAAATAGGATTATTACAAAAAGAAGTATCGTTTCCAGCCTCTACACTTATCGTGTTTACTTCAACTAACTGAAAAACAGTATCGGTACAACTGCCATTTGAAATAAGTAATTGATAATTTATTGTAGAATCGGTAATTACAAAAGGATTGGAAACCGTAATACTACTGAGCCCATAAGATGGAAACCAAAAATAGCTTATAGTAGGGTCATTTACAGGTAATAAGCCAATTTGGATTTGCTCATTTTTACAAATTTCCACTTTCTGAATTGTGTTGGAAGAATTGGAGAGAATATAAATCTGCTTTGTTACAGTATCGCTTACATTACATGAAGTTGGATCGTTTGTAATGAGTGTAACATCATATATTCCATATTGGCTATACGTATGAATAGGGTTTTCTTGTGTGGAATTATTTCCATCTCCAAAAAACCACTGATAAGTTGTACTCCCAGCCCCAGTGCTTAAATTTTGAAATACAATGGTGGTATCACAGCCAACCCATGGAGCGGAAAAATCGGCTATCGTCATGGGGAAATCAAAATTGAATTTAAAAACAGCACTGTTACATTGTGATCCTGCTGCACTATTATTTGTACTAGAAACTGCCCCAGGATTTGGTGCAATAGGAAAATCGGAATAACCGCCACAACCTGCACAAACACATTGGTAAACAATTCCTTTTTTATCAAAACGGCTTGTTCCGCCATCTACATGTTCTGTGGCTTGATTACCTCCAAAATAAGTGGCGTAAATCAAATTACTCATATTATCATCCAGCACCATAAAGTAAAAATCGTTTCCATCTGTTGCACTTTGGAAAGCATTTGGAGTAATTGGCAAGTTAAAAGTGGTGCCAGCATTACCAAGACCTATACTTGAACCCCAACCTGAAATATAAATTTTATTGCAAACATCAACCAAAAAGGCAGTGGGAGAAATATTTGGCTTTCCGGTATTTGCCCCAACAACCGTAGACTGTAAAAGAACATCTAAATTTTTGGAAAGCTTGCTGATAAATTCTCCACCACCCGGAACATTATAGTTTGCTTGATAAATAAGTGTATTTCCTGTTGCTTTGGTTTGACCAAATAGATACACATTTTGCGCTCCATCCAACTCTACAAAATACGCTTGGTCGTATTGGTCAGATCCAAAATAAGTGGAAGAAAAAATTTGCGAACCATCCTTTGAAATATAAGAAACAAAAGCATCCGCACGCAAAGAATCTAAATAATTAGGATGGAGCCCATTTGTGCTTGTTGGAAAATTATCAGAAGTTGTTCCTCCTGTTACATAAATATTATCGCTATCATCAAGTGCTAATGAATAAATAGCGTCCACTCCTCTTCCCCCCAAAAATGAACTCCAAATAATATTGCTAAGCTGATTGTCCATCTTTATTACAACCCCCTCTTGCAAACTGTCAAGAATCGGCTGAAAAACTCCCCCAACAATTGGAAAATCGGCAGAACGCGTGCAAGTTGCCAAATAAATATTATTGTTTTTATCAATGTCTATTTCTCCACGAATTTCATCCGCATAATTAAATTTTAGTTTGTTAGCAATATTCAATCCGTCATTTTCACTTCCTCCAACAAAAGTAGATGCCAGAAGATTTCCGCCATTGGTGCTAAGACGTGAAATTATTAAATCGCAACCTGCAGGATAAGAAATGCCAATTCCAGAGGGGACAAATGAAGGACCTCCATTAAAATTAGTTTGATAAGCATTGGTAGTTATAGGATAATCAGCTGAGCCAGATGTCCCAAAAAGGAAAAGTTCATTTGCCGAATTGACAATCATAGAGTGAGGTAACTCGTCCTTTGAACCACCCAAATAGGTAGCAAAAATTGCAACCGTTCCACTTGTATCGTATTTTGTGATAGCTATGTCAGTACCTGCACTTCCTGTTCCTCCTGCAAAATTGATTTGATAGGCCCCTAATGTTGTGGGGTAGCCCACTCCAAAAGCTGTGCTACCAGAATACAAAAAACCAAAATCATCATAAGTTGCTGTATAGCCAAAATTATTTGCCGTACTTCCAGAATAAGTAGAGAAAATTAGAGTCGGATCAATGATTAAATCCTCATTTTTATTGTAGCCATTAGGAAATTCAAAACTTAGTATTTTACCTTTTAACTTATAATTACACTGAATTTCTTTTTTAATTCCATCCAAAATTTGATAGGCAAAAGGTTTTTGCTCTGTAATTGTATTTACAGAAGTTTGCACATATAAATTCCCATTTTTTATAAATATAGCATCAATCCCATTATAACTTAATTTCAGTTTTTTTAAATTGGCATTGGGGTTAACAATAATGTCATATTTCAAATTCCCTTCTGATCTATACATTTTTAAATCAATGCCATCATAAATATTTTTTTGTGTGAGTGTTTTGTAGTGACGCACATTCTCTGCCCAATTATTTTGATTATTTCCTAAATAATAATTTTCAAAAAACTCGCTTTTCTCTTCTAAAAAACTCTCAATATTTTCATTGGCATTTTTGAAAATCACCTTAAAAGCATGGGCTTTGATGCTTCTATCGGTAGTTCTGTGGTTATGAATATCTGCTAGTTTCTGTTGGTTGTAAAAATGGTATGTGAATATTCCTTTTTCAATAAATAAAGCTCCGCCAGGAAGGCATACTTTTGCAATTACTTTTTGAGGTAATTGCCCTTTGTTTTTGATAAATGGATTTTCTAAATCAGTAGCATAAATAAATTGAACTGATAAAAAAAATAAAAGTAGTATCAGCTTTTGGACTATACTTATTTTGTTCAGCATTTTGCATTATATTGTTGGCTCTGCAAGATACTGAATTAAACTATCTTTTACCCATTGGAAAGGTTCCTTACTTTGCTCTTTCATGGGTTCAGATGGAGGTAATTTTTCTTTATATGGATCAACTTGTCGGCCGTTTTTCCAGAACCGATAACAAACGTGCGGACCGGTAGCCAATCCTGTGCTGCCAACATATCCTATTATATCTCCCTGTTTTACATGCACTCCTTTTCTTATCCCTGATTTTATTTTTGACATGTGCAGATATTGAGTGGTGTAAGTATTATTGTGCCTGATTTTTACAAAGTTTCCGTTATTGCGCGTATAAGATGCGACAACTATGCTGCCATTTGCTGTAGTTAAAATTGGTGTTCCTTTTGGAGCAGCATAATCTGTCCCTAAATGTGGTTTTACCCTTCCTGTTACTGGATGCCTCCTGCGCTTACTGTATTTGGAGCTAATTCGACTAAAATTAAGTGGGGCTCGCAAAAAAGCTTTTCTCAATGTTTTACTTTCTTCATCAAAATAATCCCCAAAATTTTCTCCCTCTTCTCTAAAATAAAAGGCGTAAAAATCTTCCCCTTGATGTATAAATTTTGCTGCCCAAACTCTGCCTATTCCTACAAATTCATCTTCTACAAATCTCTCTTCATAAAAAACTTTAAATTTATCTCCTTTCTGAATGCGAAAGAAATCGATTGTCCAAGCGTAAATATTAGAAAGTTCCATCACTAGTGCTGGACTCATATTATTATCCATAATAGCATTCCACAATGATGAGGTGATTTCTCCTGATGCAGTTCGCATCCTGATTTCTACTTCTTTTTCTCCTCTGTAAACTTGAATTCCATCTCTTAAATCAAAAACTATATAGTTGGTTGCCGATTCTTCATAGATAAAACATTTTGCTATTGCATTAGAATCTTTTGTGCAAAACACAGTAAATGGTTGCCCAGCTTTTGCTCTTTTTACATCAAAAATTCCTTTTGACGCTTTTACTATTTTGTCAATTTGAGTATGGTCAATATGATTACGATATAGTATTTCTCCTAAAACTTGTCCCGGTTTTATGATTCCTCTTGTCACCTGAAAAGAATCTGTAACAATGCCGTATTCTATTGTAGGACCAAAAGAAGTGCTGATATTAGTACTATCGCCATTTGCCTTATTGCATTTAGTAAAATTTAATGCCGTTAGCAGGAGGAGTAATCCTAAAAATAAAATGCTGAATAATCTTGTTTTCATAGTCGCAATTTACAGAAAATAGAATGGGATATTCAAGGCCATTTAATCAGTTATTGACAATGGATTTTTCAAACCTTTAAATGAAGATAATTCCGCTTTTATTGTGCCAACAATTATTTTAGTTTCTACTTTTATCATTAATTTATTTTCATCATCTGATATCCAAATTCTCATGCCTTCCCCATCCTTAAAAACTCTTCCCTCTTGCAGTTGAGGGGTAAAAACCATACAGTTTATTTTTCCCCATTTTGTTTTAATAACCTCATTTTTTTCATATTTAATTTGCATGGGATAAATTTCCTCATCCATAAAAACATTAAGCTTTACAATAGAATCTATTTGTACATTCTGATAATTGAGTAGTGCTCTTGTAAAATAAAATCCGGACAACATATCTTGTGTTTGGTTTGGAATTTGATAAATAGAATCTTCAGCCAAAACTTCATTTTTTTCGGAGTTAAACAGATAGTTTTGTTTGATAATATAACCCCCTTCTTTTACATTTCTGATAAAATGAATAGGAGATAAAGAAGTGGAGTTTACATAAGAAATATATTCGTCATACACTTTAAAAAATAAGCTGAAAAATGAATTCGTTTGGCCAATCCCTTCAAGATGAAAGCACTCCCTATTATTATGTTTTTCAATATTCTTGACTATAAGTGTTCCATGGCCAGCAGTAATGGGACCATAATGAATTCGGTAAGTACAACTTTCTCCTACTTTAAAAGGAAGATTATTTTGGGAAAAAATAAATAGGGGACAAAGAATCAAAAAAAATAAAACCCTTTTTATTGTCATATTTACATTACTATATTGATAATTCGCTTAGGCACTACAATTATCTTTTTAGGCGATTTTCCTTCTAAATAATGAGCTGTTTTTTCATGTTTCATTACCTCAACCTCCACTTGTTCTTTTGTCATTTCGACAGGTAAAGTAATTTTAAATCGCATTTTACCGTTAAACGAAACCGGATAATTCACCTCATTCTCCACCAAATAACTTGCGTTAAACTTTGGGAAATTAGCAGTCGTAACTGAAGTTTCATTTCCTAATTTTTGCCAAATCTCTTCCGAAATATGTGGTGCATAAGCAGAAAGCAGAACAGTAAAATCAGAAATAATTTCTCTGCTATTGCATTTTTGTTCGGTCAATTCATTTATGCAAATCATAAAGGTACTCACCACCGTGTTGAAAGAGTGACGCTCTATATCTTCTTCAACTTTTTTAATGGTTTTGTGTAAAGTTTTATAATTCGCTTTTGTTGGTGTTTCTGCTGAAACCTCAAAGTTATTTTCTGCATCATGAACCAAACGCCAGAACTTACGCAGGAAATTATGCACCCCATTTATTCCCTTTACATCCCAAGGTTTAAGTTGCTCTAGTGGTCCTAAAAACATTTCGTACAAACGCAAAGTGTCTGCCCCAAAATCATCTACCAATTTATCAGGAGTTTGTACATTGTATTTGGATTTTGACATTTTTTCCACCTCATGCCCACACAAATATTTTCCATCTTCATTTAAAATAAATTCAGCATTTGCATATTCTGCTCTCCAATTTTTGAACGCCTCAACATCCAACACATCATTATCTACAAAACTGATATCTACATGTAAGCGTGTCGTTTTATGTTCTTTTCTTTTATCAAAACTTACAAACGTATTTGTATCTTTTATTCTGTATACAAAGCTTGATCTCCCTAAAATCATCCCTTGGTTAATCATCTTTTTGAAAGGTTCCTCAAAAGAAATAAATCCTCTATCGTACAAAAATTTAGTCCAAAAACGAGAATATAATAAATGTCCAACAGCATGCTCGGCACCCCCAATATACAAATCTACTTGCCCCCAATAATCTGACTTCTCTTTTGCACAAAATTCCCCATCATTATTTGGGTCCATATAGCGTAAAAAATACCAAGAACTCCCTGCCCAACCTGGCATAATATTGGTTTCCATTCTATCTCCTTCATACACATTCCAATACTCTTTTTTGGCTCTGGCTAGTGGTGGCTCTCCACTTGCAGTTGGTAAATATTTATCTACCGGAGGAAGCGTAACCTGCTTATCATCTTCTAAAACATAAGCCGTTTCACCTTTATAATACACTGGAAATGGTTCTCCCCAATATCTTTGTCTTGAGAAAATTGCATCACGCAAACGATAATTAATTTTACCTTTTCCGAAACCTCCTTCTTCAATTTTATAAATCGCTAAACTCATGGCCTTTTTAGCGGATAGTCCATTTAAAAAATCAGAGTTTGCAATGTTTACATTCTTCTCTTCATTCGCCCCCTCACTTACATCAACTCCATCAAAAATATTAATGATTTCCAAACCAAAGTGAGTCGCAAAATCCCAATCTCTTTGGTCGCCACATGGGACAGCCATAACAGCACCAGTTCCGTAAGAAGCCAATACATAATCTCCAATCCAAACTTGTACTTTATCTCCTGTAAACGGATGAATAGCATAGGCTCCTGTGAATATTCCACTTACACTTTTATCAGCCTGTCTATCTCTTTCCGATTTTAACTTTGCTGTATTTACATAAGCATCAACTTCCTCTTTTTTGTCTGGAGTTGTGATTGTATTTACCAACTCATGTTCTGGTGCTAATACCATAAAATTAACTCCAAAAATGGTGTCTGGTCGAGTGGTGAAAACTTCAATTTTATTTGCTGAATTTTCCAACTGAAAACTTACAGACGCTCCTTTGGATTTCCCAATCCAATTCTTCTGAATTTCCTTTATTGAATCCGACCAATCTACAGTATCTAATCCTGAAATCAACCTATCTGCATAAGCAGTAATTCTGAGTGACCACTGTTTCATTAACTTTTGTTCTACCGGAAAACCACCTCTTTCCGAAAGCCCATCTTTCACCTCATCATTAGCCAGTACTGTTCCTAATCCTTCACACCAATTTACCCAAGTGTCCGATAAAAATGCCAAACGATAATTGAGTAGCATTTTTTCTTTTTCTGCTTCAGAAAAATTACACCACTCTTCTGCCGAAAATTTTGGCGTATTGTCATCACAAACCGCCTGAGAAGTAAGATTTCCTTTCTTTTCAAAATAGTCCGCCAAGTCAGCAATTGGCATGGCTTTATCTTCAACATTACAATAGCACGAATTGAATAATTGCTTGAAAATCCATTGCGTCCATTTATAGTAATTTGGGTCGGAAGTTTGTACTTCTCTACTCCAATCGTATGAAAAACCAATTTGGTCTAATTGTTTTCTATACCTTTCTGTATTATCTTTTGTAGCAATAGCCGGATGAATTCCTGTTGTGATTGCGTATTGTTCTGTTGGTAAACCAAAAGAATCGTACCCCATTGGATGCAAAACATTAAAGCCTTTTAATCTTTTGTATCTAGCAAAAATATCAGAGGCAATATACCCTAGTGGATGACCAACATGCAGCCCTGCTCCTGATGGATAAGGGAACATATCTAACACATAATATTTTTGCTTTTGTGAATCTTCCGAAACCTTATAGGTTTCATCATTTCTCCATTTGTCTTGCCACTTTTTTTCTATGTTAGAAAAGTCATAATTCATTTATATTTTTTAAGTTGTGGCAAAGTTAATTAAATACTGAATGTATTTTTTTATTTTTGGCAATTGATATGAATAATCAAAATCTATGTCTTTAAAAAGAACCATAAAATCATCCCCAATGTCCATTGTTATAAGCATGTCCTTAGTGCTTTTTGTACTAGGAATACTAGGGTTTTTACTTATTAATGCTAACCGACTTTCCAATCATGTAAAACAAAATATTGGATTTTCAGTAATGATAAAAGAGGGCGTGAAAGATGTAGATATACTGCAATTACAAAAATGGATTGACTCAAAACCATACTCATTAGAGACAGATTGGGTAAGTAAAGAGGATGCGGCAAAAGAATTGCGAGAGCAATTAGGAGAGGATTTTATTGCATTTTTAGGATATAATCCTTTATTAGAATCCATTGATATAAAGCTGAAAGCATCTTATGCCAACTCTGATAGTTTATTGATTCTGGAAGAAAAGCTCATTAAAAATGATTTGATTCATGAAGTTTATTATCAGAAAGATTTGGTAGAAAAAATAAACGAAAATGTGCGAAAAATGAGTATTTTTCTACTTTCGTTTTGCATTTTACTTTTTATTATTTCCTTTACACTTATCAATAATACCATTCGGCTTTCGGTATATTCAAAGCGTTTTTTAATTCGTACCATGAAACTGGTAGGAGCAACCAATAAATTTATAAAAGGTCCGTTTTTATCAGAAAGCATTTATAATGGGGTGTATAGTTCGCTTGTGGCTATTTGCATGCTGATAGGTGTTTTTCAACTTTTACAAAGCGATATGCCCGATTTTTTAAACATTCGGGATTTTAAAAGTATGGGTATTCTTTTTGCTTGTATATTTGTGGCTGGAATTTTGTTTACTTGGCTATCTACTTTCTTTGCTCTCAGGAAATACTTGCGGATTAAAGAAAGTGAAATTTATTTATAAAATATGAATCAAAAAAATAATCTTGACTTTGCATTTACAAAACAGAACTACATTCTTTTACTTGTAGGGGTTGCTCTTATTTGTGCTGGACTTTTGCTGATGATTGGTGGTGGCTCGGATGATCCAACCATTTTTAGTGATAAAATTTTTGATTCGCAAAGGTTAGCCCTTGCCCCTATACTAATAGCACTAGGTTTTATTGTTGAAATTTTTGCAATAATGCACAAGCCAAAAGACAAGTAATAAATGGAAATTTTAAGGGCTATTGTTCTTGGAATTATTCAAGGATTGACTGAATTTTTGCCAGTAAGTAGTAGCGGGCATTTGGAAATTGCTAAATGTATTTCCCCTTCTGATATGTTGGCGGAAGAAAGCATGCTAATGACAGTGGTTTTGCATTTTGCTACCGCCCTTTCCACAATTATTATTTTTAGGAAAGATATTGCCGAAATATTTGCTGGCTTATTTCAATTTAAGATGAATGATAGTTTTTTGTTTTCTGTAAAAATTGTACTTTCTATGATTCCAGCTGTTTTTGTTGGTTTGTTTTTTGAAAGTGAAATTGAGGCACTATTTGGCGGGCAATTAATTTTAGTTGGGAGTATGTTACTAATAACTGGCGTATTACTTTTTTTAGCGGACAAAGCAAAACATGCAGAAAAAAATGTTGGGATTAAAAATGCAATACTCATTGGCATCTCGCAAGCCATAGCTATAATGCCTGGAATTTCCCGTTCAGGGGCCACAATTTCTACGGCTGTTCTTTTAGGAATAGATAAAGAAAAATCGGCACGCTTTTCCTTTTTAATGGTTGTGCCATTAATATTTGGAAAAATGGCAAAAGATATATTCTCTGGGAAAATAAGTTATGAAAGCAGCTCTTTCATTCCGCTAATAGTTGGTTTTATTTTTGCTTTCATTACTGGCCTAATTGCTTGCAAATGGATGATAAAATTGGTAAAAAATAGTCAGCTAAAATACTTTGCCTATTATTGTTTTATAGTAGGTATTTTGGTCATTCTTCTTTTTGCATATAACCAATTCCCTTGTCAGAGCTAGCCCCAAGTCAGATAACTAAGGCCACAGATTTTTTGTCTGGAGCTTTATTACTTATTAACAAGCCAGCAGAATGGACATCTTTTGATGTGGTAAAAAAAATAAGAAATCTAATAAAGAAAAAACTGCAACTAAAAAAGATAAAAGTAGGGCATGCCGGAACGCTAGATCCACTAGCTACTGGGCTACTTATTGTTTGCACAGGAAAATTTACTAAAAGAATTGATGAAATTCAAGGACAAGAAAAAACCTATACTGGCAATCTTATTTTGGGAGGCGCAACGCCTAGTTATGATTTGGAAACTGAAGTAAATCAAACTTTTGAAACTTCCCATATTACAAAAGAATCATTAGAAGAAGCGGCTAAACAATTTGTTGGGAAAATAAATCAAATTCCTCCCATTTTTTCAGCTTTAAAAAAAGATGGAGAACGCTTATACAAACTAGCTCGAAAAAATAAAGAAATAAAATTAGAAAGCCGAAAAGTAACTATTCACAGCTTTAAAATTATAGATATAAATATGCCAATAGTTAGCTTCAAAATAGCGTGTGGCAAGGGTACTTATATCCGCTCCATTGCAAATGATTTTGGTAGGGCCTTAAATAGTGGTGCTCACTTATCTAAATTATGTAGAACAGAAATTGGAGAATACAACTTAAAAGATGCTTTTTCTCTTAATGAAGTAGAAGATAAAATCAAACTGCTATAACCCTTGACTTCTGCCTTTGAATGTAGTATATTCGCGCCTTAAAAATCAATCCTCAAGCTATGAAATCACAAATAATGAAATACAAGCTTTCGCACTTTGTTTTTAACTTACCAAAAGAGCGAAAAGCAACAACTCCGGCAAAAAATAGAGACGAATCAAAATTGATGGTTCTTCACCGAGAAAGCGGGGAAATTAAGCATAAAAAATTCAAAGATATTATAAATTATTTTGATGAAGGAGATGTGATAATTTTGAACAACACCAAAGTTTTTCCTGCCCGACTTTTCGGAAATAAAGAAAAAACAGGAGCAAGAATTGAAGTATTTCTACTAAGAGAATTAAATAAAGAAAGTCGGCTTTTTGATGTATTGGTGGATCCCGCAAGAAAAATAAGAATCGGCAATAAGCTCTATTTTGGAGAAGAGGATGAGCTGATTGCGGAAGTAATTGACAATACAACATCAAGAGGAAGAACCCTGCGTTTTTTGTTTGATGGCTCTTATGATGAGTTTAAAGAAACATTAACCAGACTAGGGCAAACACCCCTGCCTAAATATCTAAATAGAGAGCCAACAGAGGAAGATGATGAAAGGTACCAAACCATTTATGCAAAGCATAGTGGAGCAATTGCAGCACCTACTGCTGGTTTGCATTTTAGTCGAGAACTAATGAAACGACTGGAAATAAAAGGAATAAATTTTGCTGAGGTTACCCTTCATGTTGGTCTAGGTACTTTTAGGGAAGTGGAAGTAGAAGATCTTTCAAAACATAAAATGGATTCGGAAGAAATAAATATAACACAAGCTGCCGCAAATGTTATTAATACAGGGCTTGATAATAATAAAAGAATTTGTGCAGTGGGGACTACTTCTGTTAGAACAGTTGAAAGCTCTGTTACTACTCAAAATAGAATGGTCCCTTTTGATGGTTGGACCAATAAATTTATTTTTCCTCCATACGATTTCAGGATTCCGACTTGTATGCTAACTAATTTTCATTTACCAAAATCTACTTTGATGATGCAAATCAGTGCTTTTGCCGGACATGATTTTACAATGAAAGCATATAAAGAAGCTGTAAAGAAGAAATATAAATTTTACACTTATGGGGATGCCATGTTAATTTTATAAGATGAAAAGAGTTGCTTTAATCGTAGCTGGTGGAAAAGGGGAGCGCATGAATACGAAAACCCCAAAACAGTTTTTATTACTGAATAGTTTACCCATTTTAATGCACACCTTAAATGCTTTTTCACATTTAGATAAAATTATTTTAGTGCTTCCACAAACTCAAATTGAAAATTGGAAAGCACTTTGTAAACAATATAATTTCTCTCTAAAACACAGTACAGTTGCAGGTGGAATAAATCGTTTTGGATCTGTAAAAAATGGTTTGAAAAAAGTGGATGATAATAGTATTGTTGCTATTCATGATGGGGTGCGACCACTTGTTTCCGAACATCTAATTGACGAACTAATTTCTGTAACGAAAAAGGGGATTGGAGTTGTGCCGGTTGTATCGATAAAAGATTCTCTGCGAAAAGTAGATGGGAATAGTAGCAAATCGGTAAGTAGAAGTAATTTGTATAAAGTGCAAACGCCACAATGCTTTTTTGCTAGCACCATTAAGGATGCCTACAAACAAAATTTTTCACTCTTTTTTACAGATGATGCCTCTGTTTTGGAAAGTAATGGAGGAAAAATAAACACTACTTTAGGAGAAGAAAAAAACCTAAAAATTACTACTGAAGAGGATTTGAGGGTTGCTGAATTATTACGCTAAAACCTTAACAAAACTCCCCTCAATAATCTTCATGCCTTCCAAATGTTGAATTAAATTCACCCCAGGAATTTTTCCTTTTTCAAAGCTGCCTAATTTTTCAAAACCAAGGGCTTCTGCTCCATTTTTAGATGCTATTTTAAGCAGTATATTCATATCAAAATTAGAATTTTCTTGCACAACTAAAAGCTCTTCCAAAATAGAAAGGGAATTATTAGAAGCCAAACTATCCGTTCCAACACAAAGTTTATCAGTATCAAAAATGGAATAGTCTGGCAAAGCATTTTCAATATACAAATTTGCTTTTGGGCAAGTACCGTAATAGTGTTCAGTTAAATCTTCTTTTTTAGCAAAGGTATTATGCACTAAAAGTATTTTTTTGTTTTCTAATTCTTGAAAAATATCAATTGATTTTTTTCTTGTTTGCCAAATTTCTTCACTTGCATTTACACCCTTTAGCCAATCAAAAAAAGCACCCTCCTTATTTTCAAAAAGCTGATTTTCCTCTTTTGTTTCTTGCATATGAATGGTGAGTAATTCATCTTTTTCATCAAAATGATTTACAATTTCTTGTGCCAATTTTGGCGGCACTGAAAAAGGAGCGTGCGGCACAATGCTTGCTTTTTTCCCAATTGCTCTAAATTGATTTCTTATTTGTAAAGCATTCTTTATTGTGTCTCTAATTTTATCCTCATGCACCTGAAAAGTTTCAATAAAATTGTAGTAAGTTAAATTACTTTTCTGCTTTTGTAAAAGTGTATCAGTTGTATTACAAATATCTCCAACTCCAACTATTCCATTAGCAATCATTTGCTGTTCTGCTTTCTCAATTGCATACTGAATATCTTCTTTTTCAAACTCATTTCTTTGCTGAATAGCTCCTATAAAATCCAAAAAACCTTTCCCTTTTTCCGCAACTCCTTGTAAATGGCTCAGTTCCAAATGACAATGTGCATTTACAAATCCTGGACACAAAATCCCCTCAAAAACCTCCAATTGTTCTGGCGGAACTTCTGCTCTATTTTCAAGAATTGCGATAACTTCCCCCTTATCAGAAATTTGCAATACCCCTTCTTTTATTGGGGCAATGTGCAATGGATATAAATAATCGGCCGTTAAAAATCGCATAGCACAAAAGTAAGGAATCTGAATTACTATCTTTGCAAACCAAATGAAAGAAAAAATAGACATACGAAATATTAGTGTAGAA
This sequence comes from Flavobacteriales bacterium, assembly GCA_012960835.1. GTDB lineage: Bacteria > Bacteroidota > Bacteroidia > Flavobacteriales > BACL11 > DUAL01. The sequence goes on from DUAL01000305.1 coordinate 31,144, forward strand.
GACTTGTGTGCATTCTGTGCCGAGCATAAATTACCCAAATTTAGAGCAGGGCAAATTGAGGAGTGGTTGTGGAAAAAACGCGCTACTTCTTTTGATGAAATGACTTCTTTATCCAAAGATATGCGTAATTTGTTTGGGGAGCATTTTTGCATTAATCCTGTAAAAATTCACAAGGGAGAAAGAAGTATAGATGGCACTATCAAATACAGCTTACAGCTACACGATAAATTATTGGTTGAGGGGGTTTTAATTCCTTCCAAAAAGAGAATAACTGCTTGCATTTCTTCACAAGTTGGTTGCAGTTTAGATTGTGCATTTTGTGCTACTGGGACATTAAAATTAGAAAGAAATTTAACTGCTGCCGAAATATATGACCAAGTTTTCATCCTAAATGAAGAGTCCGTTTCTAACTTTGGCAAATCACTGTCTAATATTGTGTATATGGGGATGGGTGAGCCACTCTTGAACTACAACAATATGTTGGAGAGTATCCGCCTTATCACCACTGAAAAAGGAATGGGAATGTCGCCAAAAAGGATTACTGTTTCTACCGCAGGAATTGCTAAAATGATAATGAAACTAGCAGATGACAAGGTAAGGTTTAACTTGGCTATTTCCCTTCATAGTTCAAATGATGAAACAAGGAGCAAGCTTATGAGTTTAAATGATTCCGTTCCTTTGCAAGAACTTAGAGATGCCATTCGATATTTTTATGATGAGACTAATAGCAGAATTACCTATGAATATATACTCTTTAAAGGAATTAATGATAATGTGAATGACGCAAAGGGTTTGGCTAATTTTTGCAAAGTAAGCCCTTGTAAAATTAACTTAATTGAATACAATACAGTGGATGATTTCCCTTATGAAAAATCGACTAATAAAGTCACTGAAAACTTTATATCTTATCTAGAAGAAAAGAACTTGATTGTAAATTTAAGAAAAAGCAAAGGCAAAGATATTAATGCTGCTTGTGGGCAATTAGTAAACAAACTCCAATAACTTTTTAACAAGCGAATTTTTTCAGAAGATTAGCACGAACTTCTTTGTATATTCGCTTTCAATCTTTTTGGTAATTTGAGTACGATAAACGAAATAAAATCTCCTATCAAACAAGAGATGCTTCTTTTTGAAAAAAAGTTTAAGGCATCCCTTAATAGCAAAGTTCCTTTGCTCGATAAAATAATGCATTACATCATCAAGCGAAAAGGAAAGCAGATGCGTCCAATGTTTGTTTTTCTGTCAGCCAAACTTTGTGGAAAAGTAACAGAAAGCACCTATATCTCGGCATCCTTAATTGAGCTTTTGCATACGGCAACCCTGGTGCATGATGATGTAGTAGATGAAGCTAATATCAGAAGGGGTTTTTTCTCTATCAATGCGCTTTGGAAAAATAAAATTGCTGTTTTGGTAGGTGATTTTTTATTATCAAAGGGTCTGCTTTTAGCAGTAGAAAATAATGAATTTGAACTGTTAAAAATAATGAGTAATGCAGTAAAAGACATGAGCGAAGGGGAGCTTTTACAAATTGAAAAAACAAGAAAATTAGATATTGAAGAATCCGTTTATTTTGAAATTATAAGGCAAAAAACAGCCACCTTAATTGCGGCTTGTTGTGCTTGCGGAGCAAGCTCTGCTACCAAAGATGTAGCAACTATAAAAAAGCTACATCTTTTTGGAGAAATGGCAGGAATTGCTTTTCAAATAAAAGATGATTTGTTTGATTATTCGCATAATCCGATTATTGGCAAGCCAACCGGTATTGACATAAGAGAACAAAAAATGACTCTACCCTTGATTTACACTTTAAGCATAAGTGATAACCCGCAGAAAAAGATGATAATTAATACCATAAAAAACCACAATAAGGATACGGATAAAGTAGCAGGCATAATTGAATTAGTAAAAAGTAGTGGTGGCTTGAATTATGCTACTAAAAAAATGAATGAATACCACCAAAATGCACTAAATATTTTGGAGGAATTTGAAGATGGAGAAGCAAAAAAGGCACTAAAACAAATGATTGATTTTGTAATACATAGAAAACAATGATTCCGAAAGAAACTATTGATAAAATATTTGAAGCGGCTCGAATTGAGGAAGTGGTAAGTGGCTTTGTACAACTTAAAAAAAGAGGCGCTAATTTTATTGGACATTGCCCTTTTCATGATGAAAAAACACCTTCCTTTACGGTATCGGCCTCCAAAGGGATTTACAAATGTTTTGGATGTGGGAAGGGAGGGAATTCTGTAAGTTTTGTGATGGAACATGAACATTATTCTTATCCTGAGGCTTTAAAATATTTGGCGGAAAAATATAGCATTGAAGTGGCGGAAAAAGAGTTAACTCCTGAGCAAAACATAAGAGCAAACGACAGGGATAGTTTGTATGTAATTAGCTCCTTTGCCAATAAATTTTTCCAACAGCAGCTATGGGAAAGGGAGGAAGGAAAAATCGTAGGATTAAGCTATTATAAAGAAAGAGGATTTACGGAAGAAACCATCAAGAAATTTCAGTTAGGGTATAGCCCAAAACAAAAAGATGCCCTCAGCAAAGAAGCTATAAAATCCTCATTTCAGCAAAAATATTTGGAAGATTCTGGTTTGTCCATTATTAAAAATAAATCTGCTTTGGATAGATTCAGAGAAAGAATGATGTTTCCTATTCATAGTTTTTCTGGTAGGGTTTTAGGCTTTGGTGGTCGCACTTTACAAAAAGATAATAAAGCAAAATATGTCAATTCGCCTGAGAGTTTGATATACCTTAAAAGTAAAATTTTATACGGTATTTACTTTGCTAAACAACACATCAGTAAACAAAACAACTGCTTTATTGTGGAGGGATATACGGATGTAATTTCCCTTCATCAAGCAGGGGTTGAAAATGTAGTTTCCTCATCAGGCACCTCCCTTACATCCGAGCAAATAAAATTGATCAACCGTTTTACAAAAAACATTACCATTCTTTTTGATGGAGATGCTGCTGGACTGAAAGCCTCTTTTAGAAGTATTGACATGATATTGGCAGAAGGCATGAATGTAAAAGTGGTTTTATTCCCTGACGGAGAAGATCCGGACTCTTTTGCACAAAAGTGTAGTCAGGAAGAATTGATAAATTATTTGGAGGAAAACCAAAAAGATTTTATTACTTTTAAAACAAATATATTAAGTAAAGATACAAATGAAGATCCGGCAAAAAGAGTAGAAATGATAAAAGATATCGCTTCCTCTATTGCGCAAATTCCTGATGATATCGGTAGATCAGAATACATAAAAGAGTGCAGCCGAATGCTGAGGGTAAAAGAATTGGATTTAGCAAAAGAGGTAAGCGCACAAAAGAATAAACGAATAAGCCCTTTCCCAGCAAAAAGTGAGAATGCAAGCAATTTTGAAGAAAAAGAAATTCCTACTTCAAAAATGAACAAAGAGGAAAAAGAAATTATTCGACTATTGCTCAATTATGGAAATAAGAATATGAAAGAAGAAGATCAAAAAATTAGTATTGCGTCTTTTATTATTCAGGAGTTAGAGGTAGATAATATTAGTTTTGAAAACGAGCAATACCAATCTATATTAGGTGAAATATCTGCTCATGTAAAAGAGGATGGAGAAATAAATTTAAATTATTTTACCCTACATCAAAACCCTTCTATAAGCAAATTGGCTATCGATTTGATAAGCAAAAAACATAGTTTGAGCGAAAATTGGAAATCACGACACCGAATACTAACTGGCTCGGAAGAAGATAAATTTCGAAAAGCAGTAGAAAGCTCTATTTATGCTTTAAAATTAAAACATTTGGACACCAAACTAGGAGATATTCAATTACAGTTAAAAGAAAATCCTGATGATGAGCGATTTACAAAAGCTTATGCCAAATATTTACAAACCAGAAGACAAATTGCGGAAAAATTAGGAAGAACCATGTGCTAATTACTTTTTATATCCCTTAGTTTTAATTGCAAATTTTTCCTGCCATTCCAATCATTTTCATCAATAGAATAACAAATATCAAATATTTGTCCATCTTTTATTTTTTTAAAATGATGGGCTAATCCAAATCCAATACTGCTTATTGAATTTCTGCTATTTTCATTTGTAATATTTAACCGTAAATGGGTTTTATCCGCTCCAACCGCTCTGCCATAACCACTATCTTTTACTGCTTTGGTAATAAAAATTGGCGTGCGATTTTGTGGCCCGAAAGGTGCAAATTGTTGAATAAGTCTAAATAATTTATCGCCAATATCATGCAAATCAAGTTCCATATCAATAGTAACCTCTGGGGTTAATTGTTCCTCTGTAATTGTATCAGAAACAGCCCTCTCAAAAGCATCTATAAAATCTTGTAGCTTTTCCTTTTTAAGGGTGAGTCCGGCAGCATACATATGTCCACCAAATTTCTCTAAATATTTTTCGCATTGCAATAAAGCATTATACAAATCAAACCCTTTAACCGAACGAGCAGAACCCGTTAGTTCCCCATTCTTTTCTGCCAAAACAACAGTTGGCTTATAATATGTTTCGATAAGACGAGATGCTGCAATTCCCACTACTCCTTTATGCCAATCTTGACTATAAACCACAGTAGATTTTTTACTGTCATCAATCATACTAAGAGCTTGTTTTGTAATGTCCTGATCAAGCCCTCTTCTTGTTTTGTTTAACCGCTCTATTTCCTGCGCTAATTTAGCCGCTTTAAAAGAATCCATTTCTATTAACAATGCCACTGCTTTTTTACCTTGCTCAATTCTGCCAGCTGCATTTATGCGTGGCGCTATCCCAAAAACAATATCTGAAATTGTCCATTTTCCTTTTCTGTTTGCTACATCCATTAATACCTTTAAACCCACTCTTGGATTTTTGTTTATCTGCTCTAATCCAAAAAATGAAAATGCTCTGTTTTCATCAATCATGGGGACAATATCGGCAGCAATACTTACCACTAACAAATCAAAAAGAGGAGTAATTTCTTCAAAAGGAATATTATTTTTTTCACTAAACGCTTGAATTAGTTTAAACCCTACTCCACATCCTGAAAGTTCCTTGAAGGGATAGTTGCAATCTTTTTGTTTAGGATTTAAAATAGCAACCGCATTTGGAATTTCCTCTGCTGGATTATGGTGGTCGCAAATAATGAAATCAACCCCTTTATCATTGGCATAATTTATTTGATTTACTGCTCTTATTCCGCAATCAAGCACTATGATTAGTGTGTAATTATGCTCTTTTGCATAATCAATTCCTTGCAGTGAAATTCCGTATCCTTCCGTATATCTGTCAGGTATATAATAGTCAAGATTTTCAGTAAGAGTAGCAAGAAAAGTATATAGCATTGCTACTGATGTTGTCCCATCCACATCATAATCTCCATACACTAAAATTTTCTCATTATTTGCAATTGCAGATTGTATCCTCTCGACTGCTTTTTGCATATCCTTCATCAAAAAAGGATTGTGAAATTGCGAAAAATCTGGTCGAAAAAACTGCTTTGCCTCATCAAAAGTAGTTACCCCCCTTATCACTAATAGATGAGCGATCGACCTACTAACACCTAAACTTTCAGCTAAATCATTTACGATTTTGTTATCTGTTTCTTTTATTTTCCACTTTTTTTGCATTGGTATTACGCATTATTTTTGTTTGTGTAAGAATTGAATATTTATGAATAAGTTCAAAAATTTCCGCTATCATTTTTTCATCCATTATAAAATCAATCGCATCTTTTTTTCGGTATCTTAATATCTCAAACCACCTTTCCAACTGGAAAATCGTGATTTTATTTTGCTGTTTAAAATGGGCAATTTGCTCGACTATCTTTTTTCTGTCCGACAAAATACTTACAATCTGCCTGTCTAAAATATCAATTTTTTCTCTGAATTCTTTTAGTTTAATATTTAAAAAATAATCATCTAGTTTTGTTTTTCTGAGCACCAAATCATTCATTATTTGATATAATTTATTCGGTGTGATTTGTTGTTTTGCATCACTTAAAGCCTCCTTAGGATTGTAATGGGTTTCTATCATCAGCCCATTCAAATTTAAATCCATGGCCGTTTGTGAAACTTCTTCTATAATCTGGCTATCACCAGCAATATGGCTAGGGTCACAAATAATAGGAATCTCGGGCAATTGTTCTCTTAATTTTATCGGCATTTCCCATTTCGGATCATTCCTGAATGCAGCATCTTCATAGGAGAAAAAACCCCTATGGATAGCTGCAAGCTTCTTAATCCCAACTTTATTTAATCGCTCCAAAGCGCCCAACCACAAACTTAATTCGGGATGGATAGGATTTTTTACAAAAACGGGGATGTTTACTCCCTTTAAAGCTTCTGCAATTTCTTGCACATAAAAAGGATTTACAGTAGTTCTGGCTCCAATCCAAAGCATGTCAATTCCTGCATTTAAACAAAGTTCTACATGTTGTGGTGTAGCAATCTCAGTAGCAATTTTAAGTCCTGTTTCTTTTTGGATTTTTTTTAGCCATTGTATTCCTTTCTCTCCTACCCCTTCAAAGGAATTAGGCTTTGTTCTTGGCTTCCAAATTCCAGCTCTGAAAACATCAGCAATCTCTTTTATTGAATGAGCTGTTTCCAAAAGTTGCTCTTCCGATTCTGCACTGCAAGGTCCAGCAATCAAATATGGCTTTTTATGTATAAATTTATCTATTTCCATTTCTTCCCTTCTACAACAATTACAAATTCTCCTTTTGGTTTTTTCTCTTGGAAATAATGTAAAACATCATTCATAGATCCTCTTTTAGTTTCTTCATACATTTTTGTTAATTCTCTTGAAACAGAAACTAATCTTTCTTCTCCAAAGAAGTCACAAAACTGTATTAGTGTTTTTACAATTCTGTGTGGCGATTCATAAAAAACCATGGTTCTTTCTTCATCTGCAAGAAGCTTCAATCTTGTTTGTCTTCCTTTTTTTACGGGGAGAAACCCTTCAAAAATAAATTTTTCTAATGGCAAACCAGAAATTACCAAAGCCGGAACAAATGCAGTTGCCCCTGGCAAACATTCTACTTTAATTTCTCGTTTTAAACACTCGCGAACCAATAAAAATCCTGGATCAGAAATTCCGGGAGTTCCTGCATCAGAGATTAAAGCAATGGTTTCTCCCTCTTTTAATTTAGCTATCCATTTATTAAGGGTTTTATGTTCGTTATGCTGATGAAAAGAAAATATTGGGGTTTGCACTTTAAAATGATTTAATAGCTTTTTGCTTGTCCGAGTGTCCTCAGCTAATATCAAGTCTACTTCTTTCAAAAGGAGAATAGCTCTTAAAGTTATGTCCTCTAAGTTCCCAATTGGGGTTGGTATAATTACTAATTTTGACATCCTACAAATTTATAGGAATAATGGATAAAACTCTAACTTTGGACTAATTCTTATTGTAGGTGCCGGAAAATGAAAATAATTGAGCCAATGTTTTATTTTTTTGGCAGTTGGCGATTTCCACCCTTTTAGGAGTTTAGGAATATCATAATCTAATGCTATATAAAATTCATTTTTTCCCCCAGTTTTAGTTCCTTTTACTAAATATTGTGTTTCATCTAAACCAAACCCAATGGCAATATTTAGCCAATCAGGAAATTTATTATTAAAATAATTCAAATTGGCAGAAAGCCAATAAGTTTGGTTTACATAATCGTCTTGCCAAGCATTTTTATGAGGTGTCTTCCCTCTTTGCTTTTCTAAATCCCAATAAGTATTATGCCGTTTCCAATAGGAAAGTTTTACATCAAAAGCTGTTAGTGTTGGTGAATAATACTTGGCAACTGGCAAAAAAGATCCAGCTGAACCAATGGCTAAATCCCATTTGCTAAAACCCCAGTAAGGGGCATAAGCATCCTTCATTTCAATGGCTAACTGTAAGCCCGAACCAAATACCCCCCCATACCAAAGAGCTTGTTTTTTACTCATCCCTGCCCAACGCATGGAGCCAGAAAATACATCAGCTGCCTGTAATCCTCCCATAAAATGACCTGTCTTATCTACATTTAAAGCATAAACCTTATCGCTTCCGTCATCAAAATGGAAGCCTTGTTGTTTTTCATTCCACCAAGAATTTTCGATATATAAATAAGAGCCTCCTAATGCTACTGCCAAACTACTACTTACCAAAATTATTCTTCCTTTTTTTATAGAATCATTACCAAAAGATTGCTTGGCATTGGTAAAAAATACATTCAGCAGAAAAAGAAAAAAGAAAAACAAAGACTTTATTTTCATATGATATGCAATTGCTTTTTATATTTTTGTTAGCAAACATAAACATTGCCTAGAAAAAATCGTTATTAAAAAATGTTTTTAGAATCTCAAATAGAACATCCTATGCAAAAAGGAAGTATTGAAGTTATTTGTGGCTCCATGTTTTCAGGGAAAACGGAGGAACTGCTTAGACGCCTGAAAAGAGCAAAATATGCGAAACTTAATATTAAAATTTTTAAGCCTAAAATTGATACTCGTTACGATAAAGAAAAAGTGGTTTCCCATGATGATAATTTTATAGATTCTATAACGGTTGATTGCTCCAATGATATTATTAAGCTCTCTGAAAATGCAGATGTTGTTGCTATTGATGAAGCCCAATTTTTTGATAAGGAGCTTTATATTGTTTGTAATAAACTTGCCATAAAAGGAATTCGTGTAATTGTTGCTGGTTTAGACATGGATTTTTTAGGCAATCCTTTTGGCCCAATACCAAATCTACTTTCTGTTGCCGAACACATTACAAAAGTACATGCTATTTGTGTGGATTGTGGTGCAATAGCCAATCATTCCTTTCGAAAATCGGAAGATGAGCAATTGGTGAAATTAGGAGAGCAACAGGAATATAAGCCACTTTGTCGAAAATGTTTTAACAATCAGAAATAGTATGTCTATCAACCATGAAACCATATTATATGTTGATTTAAAGGCATTAGAAAATAACTATAACTACTTTAAAAAAAAGCTAAAATCCGACACAAAAATTATTGCTGTTGTAAAGGCATACGCCTACGGACATGGCGATATAAGGATTGCAAAAAAATTATCTGAATTAGGAGTTCATGCTTTTTGGGTTGCCGATTTTGAAGAAGGAATTAATCTAAGAAAATCAGGAATTACTATGCCAATAATTGTGGCAAATCCTGGCTCAAAAAGCTATAATGAAATTATTAAATATAATTTGGAACCCATAATTTATAATTTTCGATTATTAGATATTTTCGGTGAAAATACATCTGCTATTTCGGTGCACATAAAATTTAATACTGGGATGAATCGCTATGGTTTTAATGCAGATGAAATTGATTTATTAGTCTCAAAACTGGAAGAATACTCTCATCTAAAAATAGAAAGTATTTGTTCTCATTTGGCTACCTCTAATGATAAATCGAAAGATGCCTTTACCCAAAAACAATTCAAAAAATTCGATATTATTTGTAAAACATTTTCTAAAAAACTAAACATAACGCCAAAAAAACATATCCTAAATACTGCTGGGGTTTTGCGTTTCCCCAAGCAACAAAAAGAAATGGTTCGATTAGGGATTGGGCTTTACGGTATTGGGGGAGATAAAAAATTGAATCCTATTGGAAAATTAGTAAGCAATGTGGCTCAAATTAGAACATTAAAAAAAGGAGAAAAAGTGGGATATGATTCTTTTTTTGTTGCTGAAAAAGAAATAAAAATTGCAATAATTCCTCTTGGTTATGCGGATGGAATAAACAGAAAACTTGGGGATCGGAAAGGGAAAGTGCTTATAAATAATGCTTCCTGCTCAATTATTGGTAAAATAAGTATGGATAGTTTTATGATAGATATTAGCGGTACAAACGCCAAGGAAGGGGATTTAGTAACTATATTTAGTAAAGAAAATTTGGTCGTTACTATTGCAAAAAATCTGAATACTATTGCTTACGAAATTCTAGCTACTCTTAACAGGAGGATTAAGAGGGTTTATCTAAATTAACCCTACTATAAATAGTATAGAAATAAATATAAAAAGTCGTAAGGATGAAGATAAAGAAATAAGAGTCAACAAGCATAATAATCATAAACATTAATGGAAGTATTAATCTGTGAAATCCATTTTTAAGCACGATTAATTCTCTAATTTGGAAGTAAAATATTGAAAGTAATAATATTAAGCCAACAATTCCTAGTTCAAACCATACATATAAATAATTATTATGTGGAGTTGTATGAGTGTGGAATTTATATTCTGATTTAACGTCTCGATTGAATATAGTTCCAAAACTGCCTGTTCCATAACCTAAAATTGGTTTTTCTTTAATGTAACTAATGCTCTCTTGCACAAATACATATCTGATATCTTTTATTTTTCCAGGTCTTTTCCCTTCATTTAAAACTGTTTCAAATCCTTCATCAATTCGAACTTTAAAAGAGTGGGAATAATCATAAGCTCCTATCAGCATTATGCATAACAACCCTAAGATCCCTAATGTAATAAGTGCCTTTCTTCTTATATAATAAACCGAATAGAAAAGAAAAAATAAGATAAATATCATGTGTCCTGCTCTGCCTGCCCCAGAAAAAATACTCCAGCCATAAATTAGAATAAACAGAAGCAAGATTATTGGGTATTTTGTTTGTTTTTCAATTAGTAAATAAAAGCACAATAATGCTGAAAAAGCAAGTAGAAGATTATGATAATTATATTTAATAAATGCTGATTTATGATCATTATTTAATGAAATCATATTGGTATAATTATATAACTCCTGTATAATCCCAAAATCAATTGCAATAGCTATAAGTGCAGAAATGAAAGTTGTTATTAAAAAAGCAATGGCACCAAACTTAAATGCTTTTTTCTTAAAGTTTGTTGTAGCAAAAACGATAAACATAAGTAGTAATGGCAGTTTCTGAAAAATCCATGAACTGTTATTATGATTATCGCCCCACAACATTGCAAGGCCATAATAACTAATTAGCGCTAATACGGCTAACATCCATTTGCTTGAAATTATTTGTTTTAACTTTTCATTAAACCCTCCTTCAAAAATCCAAAGTAACGCAAGAAACCCCATAATTATTCCACTTGCAGCTATTGAGGTAGGAATTGCAACCCCTAATAAAACAAAGAAAAAAGTTTGAAGTTTTTTTATAATCTCTCTCATTTTATTTAACGGAAGTCCCCGCTAATATATTATCATATCGCTTTTTGTCCTTTAAAACCTTTATTGCCTCTTTCACATCTTTGTCAAATTGAAGTGTTGCAATAATCCTGCCTTTTTGATAATAATATCTACTTACAATTTCGCTTGTGATTAGCTCTTTAATTTCAGATTTAAATTTATTTAAATCATCTTTTTTATTCACTTCTAATTTTGCAATTAGAGCATCATATTCAGTAGCTATTTCCTTAAAATAAAATTCTTCCTCCGCTATTTTTTTTAGCTTCTCTACTACGTCTTCCGTTTCAGTAGTATATTCGTATTCTTTATCTGATAAAAAAGATTGAAAAGCAACAAAATTTTCATCTGAAAATTGAAATTTATCAGCAGAAGCTATACTGTCATGTGAAAAACGATAATCTGTCGCATAATCAAAAATTAATCTTTTTCTAATTAAGCTAATGGTAATGTTGCCGATTTTTTCTTGTTCTAGTTCAATGTCTGGCTCAATTCCTCCTCCATCATATACCGTTCTGCCGTTTTTGGTTTTAAAAGCCGTTTTCAAAGAATCTTGAATTTTTCCAACACTACCATCCTCATTTCTATTGGAATAATCTAATGCCTGAATACATCTTCCACTGGGGGTATAATATTTAGCAATGGTTACTTTTAGCTGAGTATTATAACTAAGTTTTCTGCTTTGTTGTACTAGTCCTTTTCCAAAACTCCTGCTTCCAATTATTACGCCTCTATCTAAATCTTGCATTACTCCCGATACAATTTCAGATGCAGATGCCGAACTTTGATTGATTAAAACGACTAAGGGGGTTTTTGTATCTTCTGCTTTTTGAGTTGCTTTATACACTTTTTCCCACTCTTTTATTTTACCCTTAGTGCTTACAATTTCTTCTCCTCCTTCCACAAAAATATTGGAGATATTTACCGATTCGTTTAAAAGACCTCCAGGGTTTCCTCTTAAATCTAAAATTAAACCTTTTAATTCTTGCTCTTTTTTAAGATTTACTAATGCCTTTTTTATGTCTTTTCCGCAATTTCGTGTAAAACTTCTAAGTTTTATATATCCTATTCCATCTGCAACAAATCCTGCATAAGGAACACTTTTTACAGTTACCTTTTCTCTGTCAAAACTTACTTCAAAGGGCTTGTCTTGGTTTTTTCTTTCCATAAGAAGGGTAACAGATGTATTGGGTTGACCTTTCAAAACTTTACTTACATCTTCAGTCGTTTTCCCTTTTGCTGACACACCATTTATTTCCAGAATTTTATCTCCTGCCATAAGCCCAGCCTTTTGCGCGGGGAAACCCTCATAAGGCTCACTGATAAAAACATAATCACCTCTTTTTGTAATTATCGCACCTATTCCTCCATATTGCCCAGTTGTCATAAAACGAAAATCTTCAATTTCAGATTCAGGAATGTAAGTGGTATAAGGATCTAATGATTTCAACATGGCATCAATACCTTTTTTCATTAATTTTCCAGGATCAGTTTCATCTACATAATAGGTGTTGAGTTCTTTGTAAAGGGAGGTGAAAATATCTAGATTCTTGGCAATTTCAAAATAATTATCGGTGAAACTAACCGATAAAAATGAAGCAATAATTACAGTAATTGCAACTAATGTTATTTTAATTTTTTTCATAATTTTCATATTTATGGCACAGGATCGTAGCCGTCACCTCCCCAGGGATGACATGTTAAAATTCTTTTTATTGTATAGTATCCTCCCTTAAAAGCGCCATGTTTATTTATAGATTGAATCCCATAATCAGAGCATGTTGGGGTGTATCTGCATTTTGGTGAAAAAAGTGGAGAAATCATTACTTTATAGACTTTTATAATAGTGATAAAAATATAACTTATTAGTTTTTTCAAAGTTGTTTTATTAAACGATTTAAAACTACATTTATTTCCAGTTCCACTTCTTTATTTTTTATAATATTTGATTTTAAATAAATAATTGCAAAAATAATTTGTTTCTCTTGTTTTGACAAAGCTTTATATAAAGTCTGTTTCTGCTTGCGATAAGCTTCCCTTACTAACCTTTTAAGCAAATTTCTTTGATTAGCTTTGGCTATATTTCTTTTTGGGATGCTTATCATGATTTGTGCAGGAAATTCTGGATTCCTCTTTTGTGTTTTCCAAATTACCGCAAAACTTCCTTCCTTAAAACTCTCTCCTGTTGCGAAAAGATTGTCAATTTGTTTTTTACCACAAAGCCGCTCTTGTTTACTAAAAGTTTGCATGGGGGTAAATTACTAATTTCTGAGGACAAAAAAAGGAGCAATTGCTCCTTTTTTTTAATTTGATTTTTTGAGAATTATCTTTTTCTTTTATTAGATACTTTTATGTACTGATCAAGCGCCATGGACATAGATGGTGCTTTTTCATTTGGGGCATCAATATCTAAAATTAGTTTATAATCGGCTACTGATTTTGCTGTAGTTGGCCCGAAAGCTGCAATTCTAGTATCCTTTTGCTTAAAATCAGGGAAATTCTTATAAAGGGAAGTAATTCCTGTTGGGGAGAAAAATACCAAAATATCATAATACACATCTTCCAAATCTGATAAATCAGAACAAACCACTTTATACATTACGGACTTGGTGAAATTAATTTCATTGCTTTGCAAAGTATCTACAATCCTTTCTTTTATAAGGTCAGAACACGGTAAAAGAAACATGCATTCCTTGTGCTTTTTTAAGATAGGAATAAGCTGAAAAAACATTTGCTCGCCTGTAAAAACTTTTCTTTTTCTGAAAATAATAAAGTTTTGAAGATAGTATGCAATGGCCTCAGAAACACAAAAATATTTCATGGTTTCAGGAACTTTTATTCTTAATTTCTCACACATCATAAAATAATGATCCATAGCATTTTTGCTAGTAAAAATTACCGCATCATGGTTTAAAATACTTATTTTTTGCTTTTTGAACTCTTGCGTACTTATTTCTTCAACATGAATAAAAGGAATAAAATCAATCTTCAATTTATGCTTTTTCGCCAAATTAAAGTAAGGTGATTTACCATTTTCTGGTTTTGGTTGCGAGATAAGTATGGATTTCACCTTTTTTTTTCTTCCTTCCATTGTGCCTTTATTTTTTAGTTTTCTTCTAATAGAATACCACTTTGGTAAAAACTAAAAGTGGTAAAATTTCAAGGGTGCAAAGATACAGAAATAAATAATATCTGGAAAGCCCAAAGCCTCCTATTCCTATTTTCCATAACCAGAAAATTTTAATCAGCAAAAACAGAGCTATAATTACTACTGAAAACACTAATAAGATAGGGCTGGAATTAATGGGAGAAAAAAATAGAAGTACTACAATGGGGAAAAGGATAATCCCCATTACTCTATCGAATAAAAAGGAAAAATATACCCCCAACTTTGCTAATGCTTTTAGTATAAAAACATGTCCTAAAAGGCGAATAATAATAGCCTTTGAAAAGAAAAAAATAGTCGTAAAAATAAATACATTCCAAAAATCAAAAGGATTTAAACTATCGCCAAAAATAGTTTTTGCTAGGAACAAGCTAACATTTATCAGCATTATAGTTGTGACTAAAAAAGTTACCCTTTCTGTAAATGCGTTTTCTTCTTTTAAGTACTGATTGGCATATCGTTGGGCAAATACACTAAGGAACAATTGCTTTGTAAATTTCTGGTAAAAAGCTTTAAGCAGTGCTATTAAAAGCAAATCGAAAGTGAGAATAATAAAAAATGTATCGCTATAAGTCAATTTTATCTTTTTATCTTTTGCAAAGATATGTTTTATGATAGCTTTACCAATCTTATTAAAAAAGGTATTTTTGCCAAAAAATTAACAATTACCATGTCACAAGATTTATTTCAAGCTCCTGATTATTTTCTGATGGATGAGCTCCTTACTGAAGAACACATATTAATTAGAGATGCTGCTAGAGAATGGGTGAAAAAAGAGGTTTCTCCTATTATTGAAGAAGCTTGTCAAAAAGCGGAATTCCCTAAACAAATTATAAAAGGATTAGGAGGAATTGGTGCTTTTGGACCCTATATACCAACAGAATATGGTGGTGCAGGATTGGATCAAATTTCCTACGGATTAATAATGCAAGAGCTCGAAAGAGGGGATAGTGGGGTGCGCTCTACTGCTTCTGTTCAATCATCACTAGTGATGTATCCAATCTGGAAATACGGCAATGAACAACAAAGGCAAAAATATTTACCAAAATTAGCAACTGGAGAATTTATCGGTTGTTTTGGTTTGACTGAGCCTAACCATGGATCTGATCCTGGAGGGATGATAACTAATATTAAAGATATGGGAGACCATTATTTGTTGAATGGTGCAAAAATGTGGATTTCAAACTCTCCATTTGCTGATATTGCAGTGGTTTGGGCGAAAAATGAAAAGGGGAGAATAAAAGGTGTGTTAGTAGAAAGAGGAATGAAAGGGTTCACTACTCCTGAAACGCACGGAAAATGGAGCTTGCGCGCTTCAGCAACTGGTGAGTTAGTTTTTGATAATGTAAAAATTCCTAAGGAGAATATTTTACCAAACAAAGATGGTTTAAGTGCGCCACTAGGTTGTTTGGATTCTGCTAGATACGGAATTGCTTGGGGAACTATCGGTACCGCAATGGATTGTTACGACACAGCATTAAGATATGCAAAACAAAGAATTCAGTTTGGAAGACCAATTGCTTCTTTTCAATTACAACAAAAGAAATTAGCAGAAATGATTACAGAAATTACCAAAGCACAATTCTTGACTTGGCGTTTAGGCGTTTTAAGAAATGAAGGGAGAGCAACAACTGCACAAATTTCAATGTGTAAGCGGAACAATGTAGATATGGCACTAAAAATTGCTCGTGAAGCAAGACAAATTTTAGGCGCTATGGGAATAACAGGAGAATATTCTATCATGAGACATATGATGAATTTAGAATCAGTAATTACTTATGAAGGGACCCATGATATTCACTTGCTGATTACTGGAATGGATATAACGGGCGAAAATGCTTTTAAATAGGATGAAAAATACATTTAGAATTATTGCATTTCTAGAAGGAGTATCTTATTTACTTCTTCTTTTTGTTGCCGTACCTATTAAATATAATTTGGGCGACCCTGCTTATGTAAAACTATTGGGAATGCCTCACGGATTATTATTTATGGCTTATTTAGTGTTGGCTTACTTATTAAAGGATGAACAAAAATGGGAGGGGAAATCTTTCCTGATTATACTAGTGGCATCTGTTATTCCCTTTGGTACTTTTTATGTGGATACAAAGTACTTGAGGAACTAATTATTTTAACAACTTAGCAGCCTCCAACAATTCATTATACCAATCGGCTCCGTATTTTCGGATAAGTGGTTCTTTTAAAAAAGCATAAACAGGCATTTCTAATTTACTGCCGCAATCGCATGCCGGTTTGCAAATTTTTATGTTTTCATAGTTTACCGCATCAAAATCACGATATTCTTTTATGCGAATAGGAAACAAATGACAAGAAATAGGTTTTTTAAAATCTATTTTCCCATCCAAATAGGCTTTTTCTATAGCACATAAATTAATTCCATTTTCTTTTATAACAAAAGCACATTCTTTCTTTTTTACTAGTGGAGTGGTCAAATCTCCATCTGCATCATAAACAGCAAATCCCTGGTTTTCTACTTCCCTAACCCCTTCTTTTCGCATATAAGGTTTTACTTTTTCGTAAATATCTTCTAATGTTTTCTCTTCTTCCTTTAGTAGTGGCGCACCAGAATCTCCTTCCACACAACAAGCCCCTTTGCATGCATTTAAATCACAAACAAAGTGCTTTTCAAAAACATCCATTGAAATTATTTTGTCCTGAACTTGAATCATAGCACAAAAGTACGCTTTTGAGAATAGAATTTATATTTTTGTAGCATGGCAAATTATGAAGATGTTTTTAAAAAAGTAGTGGCGCATGCAAAAGAGTATGGATTTGTATTTCAATCTTCCGAGATTTATGATGGCTTAGCAGCTGCTTACGATTACGGACCGAATGGAGTAGAATTAAAAAATAACATCAAAAACTATTGGTGGAAATCCATGGTGAATATGCACGAAAATATTGTCGGCTTAGATGCCTCTATTTTCATGCACCCTACTACTTGGAAAGCTTCCGGACATGTAGATGCTTTTAACGACCCTTTAATTGATAATAAAGATTCGAAAAAAAGATACCGTGCAGATGTTTTAATTGAAGATCATATTGCCAAGATTGAAGCTAAAATTGAAAAGGATGTAACGAAAGCTGCAAAGCGTTTTGGAGATGCTTTTAACAAAGAGGAATTTGTAACTACTAATGGTAGAATTTTAGATAGACAAAAACAAATTGATGCCATTAATGAAAAAATGAATACTTCCCTTTCTTCAGGAGATTTGGAAGGCGTAAAAACATTAATTGAGCAGTTGGATATAAAATGCCCAGTTTCTGGGACTAATAACTGGACGGATGTTCGTCAATTTAATTTGATGTTTAAAACCCAAATGGGCGCTACTGCTGATGGTTCTTCCGATTTGTATTTGCGACCAGAAACGGCTCAAGGAATTTTTGTAAATTTCCTGAATGTACAGAAAACGGCTCGTATGAAAATTCCTTTTGGGATTGCTCAAATCGGAAAAGCCTTCCGTAATGAAATTGTAGCGCGTCAGTTTATTTTCAGAATGCGTGAGTTCGAACAAATGGAAATGCAATTTTTTGTTCGCCCAGGAGAGGAAATGAAGTGGTACGAATATTGGAAAGATTTCCGTATGAAATGGCACCAAGCACTTGGAATGGGAGAGGAAAATTATCGTTTCCATGACCATGAAAATTTGGCGCATTATGCCAATGCTGCTACCGATATTGAGTTTAAATTCCCGTTTGGATTTAAAGAATTAGAGGGGATCCATTCGCGAACTGATTTCGATTTAAAAGCCCATCAAGAACATTCTGGAAAAAAATTACAATATTTTGATCCTGAATTAGGGGAAAGCTACGTGCCGTATGTAGTAGAGACTTCCATTGGTTTGGACAGAATGTTCCTTACTGTTTTGAGTCATTCTTTCCGTGAAGAAAAATTGGAAAATGGAGAAAGCAGGGTTGTGCTAAAAATTCCTGCTTTTTTAGCTCCTATAAAAGCGGCTATTCTTCCACTTACCAAAAAAGATGGAATGCCAGAAAAAGCAAGAGAAGTAATGAAAATGTTACAACTTGATTTCAATTGCCAGTATGAAGAAAAAGATTCTATCGGGAAAAGATATAGAAGACAAGATGCGATTGGAACCCCATTCTGTATTACGATTGACCATCAAACTTTAGAAGATAATACGGTTACCATTAGAGATAGAGACACTATGAAACAAGAAAGAGTAACAGTTGATAAACTACACGCTATAATTGCTGAAAAAGTAAATATTGCTAAGTATTTAGAAAGCTAATTTTTACTTTCCATTAAAATCGGACATGGTTTTTGTAATCCCAATAGTTGTAAATGCCTGAATTATTTTAATGGATTGTTCTATTCTTTCAGTAAGTTTTTTGCTATGCTTAAAAGTCCAATTATCCAAAACATAATCGGCCTGCCCGCCTATTGAAAAATCATTTCCAACTCCAAATCTTAATCTAGCATACACATGATGGCCAAGCACAGCCTCAATATCTTTTAGTCCATTATGCCCACCATCTGATCCCTTTTCTCGTAATCGCAAAGTACCGAATTCAAGAGCAGTATCGTCCGTTACAATTAACAGATTTTTGATATCTACTTTGTGCTTTTGCAACCAATAATTTACAGCTTTACCGCTCAAATTCATAAAAGTTGTTGGCTTTACAAGATGCAAAGTTCTCCCTTTAAATTTTACAGTGGCTAAATGAGCGTGCTTGTCAGGGGTAAAAGAAATATTGGATGCCTCACAAAGGGCATCCAATATTTTAAATCCTATATTATGACGAGTATTTTTATACTCCTCACCAGGGTTACCTAATCCTACGATTAAGTATTTCATTTTTATTCAGCAGCTGGTTTTTCTTCCGATCCTGCTTCTCCTTCAGCTTTTTCTGTTGCTTTCGTTTCCTCTGCTGCTGCTCCTTCTTCCCCTTCAATAATCTCTCCTTCTAATTCTTCTTCCTCTTCTTCCTCAATTATAAGTTCTCTTGCCGTTCTTACGCCTACAACTACTGCATTGTCAAGAGCTAAAAATGAGTATTTATCCACTCTCAAATCCTTGATAAAAATAGACTGCCCTATATCCAAATCTTCAATATTTATTTCGATATAATCAGGCAAATTGCCAGGAATGGCTCTGGTAATAATTTTTCTTCTTCTAAAAGATAAAACGCCACCATTTCTTATCCCAATAGACATTCCTTCCAAATGAACAGGAATAGTCATTGTAACTTCTTTATCATCAAAAATTTGTAGAAAATCTAAATGAAGTAACTTATCTGTTGCTGGATGAAACTGCAAATCTTGCATTACTGCCTGATATTTTTCTCCTTCAATGTCTAATTCTACAATAAATACATCTGGGGTGTACACAAGGTTTCTAAAATCATTTTCATGAGCATAGAAACACACTTGCTTTTCTCCCCCGTAAAGTACGCATGGTACATTACCCTGATTTCTTAGTGCTTTGGAATCTGTTTTTCCAGTTCCATTTCTTAGTTTTGCACTAATTGCTAGTGTTTTCATTTTTAAATTTGTTTTTGGTTTGTAATTAATTTAACAGATAAAATTCTCGCTTATCGATTTTTTATCGTGTATTCTTTTTATAGTATCGGCAAAAAGAACTGCTACCGAAATTTCTTTTATTTTACTGCTTTTATGTTCCCTTGGGATGGTGTCGGTCACTACAATTTCTGTTAGCTGTGAGTTCTCTAAGCGTTCGTATGCGTTTGCAGAAAAAAGTCCGTGCGTACAAATTGCTCTCACACTGCTTGCCCCTTGGGTTATCATTAAATCGGCTGCTTTTGTAAGTGTGCCTGCCGTATCTACCATATCGTCAATCATAACTATGTCTTTCCCTTTCACATCTCCAATTAGCATCATTTTACTTATTTCATTGGCTTTTTCTCGGTGTTTGTAGCAAACTACCACCTCAGCATTTAAGAATTTGGCATAAGTATTTGCTCTTTTCGATCCCCCCATATCAGGGGATGCAATAGTAAGATTTGGTAAATTGAGACTCTTTATATAAGGAACAAAAAGGGTTGATGCGTAGAGATGATCGACAGGAACTTCAAAAAATCCTTGTATCTGGTCGGCATGTAAATCGATAGTCATTATTCTGTCAACCCCAGCAGCAGTAAGTAAATTTGCAATTAGTTTTGCGGCAATTGGCACTCTTGGTTTCCCTTTTTTATCTTGTCTTGCAAAGCCAAAGTACGGTAAAACGGCAACCACCGAATTGGCTGATGCTCTTTTTGCTGCATCAATCATTAATAATAATTCCATCAAATTTTCAGCAGGCGGCATGGTGGATTGTACGATAAAAACATCTGCACCTCTTATGGTTTCGTCAAAGGATGGCTCAAATTCTCCATCAGCAAATTCAATAACCGATTCGTTTCCTAATTTCACGCCAAAACTTTCTGCAATTTTGTGTGCTAAATTTCTGGATGCTCGTCCGGAGAATATTTTTATTTTTGTTTCCAAAGTTTTACTTAATTTTTCCTCTTAAAAATGGGGTGCAAATATAGAATTATTGCATCATTTTAACTAATTTTTATTAAATAAAAGATAAATGATTGCCAAGCTGAATGGGATTAATTATTTTCGCCAACCATTTGCCCAGATGGCGGAATTGGTAGACGCGCTGGTCTCAAACACCAGTGGGGTTAAACCCGTGCCGGTTCGAGCCCGGCTCTGGGCACAAAGCCCTCAATTTTGAGGGCTTTTTTTATATATTGCAACACTTATGGGAAAAAGAGAAAAACTAAAACAAGCACGATATGATAATGCTTATATGAAAATGGCATTGGAATGGGCAAAACTCTCTCACTGCAAACGAAAGCAAGTGGGTGCGCTAATTGTAAAAAATCGTATGATTATTTCAGATGGCTACAATGGAACCCCCTCAGGATTTAAAAATTGTTGTGAGGATACTGATGGGCAGACACATTGGTATGTATTGCATGCGGAGGCAAATGCCATTTTGAAAATTGCCAGTTCCAATCATGATTGCAATGGGGCAACCCTTTATTTAACCATGTCGCCATGCAAGGAATGTAGCAAATTGGTGCATCAAGCGGGAATAAAAAGATTGGTATATTTGAAGCAATACAAAGATAAATCTGGAGTGATGTTTTTAGAAAATGCAGGAATAGAGATAATGAAATTAGTATTCTAATATGAGTAAAAGGATTAAAAAACAATATCAACCAATTGCTTTCTCTATTGTTTTAATAATTGGGGTGTTAATTGGTAATTTTATCAATAATCCAGAAGATGGAAATAGCAAACTACAAATTCATCAGAGCAGTAAAATCAACACCATTTTACGATTGATTCAGAGGGATTATGTGGACACTATAAATCAAGCACAATTGGAAGAAAGTGCGGTAAAATCTATTTTGAAAGAGCTGGATCCGCATTCTACTTATATAAAAAAAGAGCGTCTACAAACGGTAAATGAAGATTTAGAAGGAAGCTTTGGCGGAATTGGTGTGGAATTTAATATTCAGCAAGATTCTATTGTGGTGGTGTCACCAATAACCGGTGGGCCATCAGAAAGGCTGGGGATAAAATCAGGAGATAGAATTGTGGTGGTAGATGAGGAAAATGTTGCTGGAATTGGCATAGAGAACAAAGGTGTGATTGACAGATTAAGAGGAGAAATCGGTACAAAAGTGAGTGTAGGGATAAAACGAAAATCTGTAAAAGAGCTATTAAAATATCGCATTACAAGAGGTAAAATTCCACTATACAGTTTGGATGTAAAACTGATGCTGGAAGATGGGATTGGATACATCAAACTCAACCGATTTTCTGGTACTACCACTGATGAATTTTTGGATGCAGTACAATCGCTTTTAAATAGTGGGATGGAAAATCTGATTCTAGATTTGAGAGGTAACCCTGGCGGATATTTAGGGGCGGCCATTAATATAAGTGATGCCTTTTTAGGTAGTGGGGAAATGATTGTGTTCACAAAAGGGAGAAAGAGAAAAAGGCAAGAATTTCATGCCGATAAAAAGGCTTTGCTCACAAATTGTAAAGTAGTGGTTTTGGTAGATGAGGGCTCGGCTTCTGCCTCTGAAATTGTAGCTGGGGCTTTGCAAGATAATGATAGAGCAACTATTGTAGGTAGAAGAACTTTTGGCAAGGGCTTGGTTCAAGAGCAAATAGAATTGTATGATGGCTCGGCTGTACGCCTAACCACCCAACGCTACTACACTCCAACGGGAAGAAGCATACAAAAACCATACGAAAACGGGAAAGAAGATGATTATTTTATGGAAGTATATGAAAGATTGGAAAATGGGGGGGAGGATAGTTTGGCTATTGCTGACTCCCTAATTTTTACCACTCCAAAAGGGAAAAAGGTTTATGGAGGCGGTGGCATTACCCCTGACTATTATGTGGCTTTGGATACTACTTTGGACAGTAAAAAATTAAACCCTTTTTTTAGCAAAAATTGGATTTTTAATTTTTGCTTTGATTATGCCGACACCCACAGAGAAAGCTTAACAGAAAAGCAGCTTTTAGAAAGAGATATTTATACGGCTTTTAAATTATTTATAAATACTAAAAATGCAGAATTTGTTTTTGATTTGAACCAAAATGAAAGGAACTACCTCATTAAACAACTAAAAGCCAATATTGGCAGAAACCTTTGGGGGAATGAAGTTTTTTATAGCATTTTGTTGCAAGATGATAGATTTGTGGATAGGGCAATAAAAGAGTTTTAAATCGGTTTCAATAGTATGAAAAAACTACTTATTCTATTATTTGCTATTCCATTAATTGGGTTCTCACAACAAGAAACTAAAAGAGAATATTATGTTAGTGGAAAATTATTATCTATTGTAAATTACAAAGATGGAATTAGAGATGGTGCTTGCAAATACTTTTGGGATTATGGCGCATGGGCAATAAAATCAGAAGTGAATTATAAAAATGGTAAAATGATAGGTTTAATGAGAACTTATCATAAAAACGGCCAAATAGAACATGAAGGAAATTACAAATACACTGAAAAGGAAGTATATAGTAGAAAAGATGGGGTATGGAAAACCTATTATGAAGATGGAAAATTAAGAATGGAGTCTATCATTAAAGATGGCATACAGGGAGACTGGAAATCTTATGATACAGATGGGGAACCACAACCCATGACAGGAGATGGTTGTTAAAGGACTATCTTAAAAACCCCTACTCTACGGTAATAGATTTAGCTAAATTTCTTGGCTGGTCCACATTGCAGTTTTACTCCTGATTTTTATGAGAAATCACAAGATAAAAATCAGAACATAATAGTTTGATTCCAAGCAATCTTATAAATTCTTCATATAATACTACTATCAAAAAAAGTGGAGGAAAGAAACTAAAATAATGAGATGCATTATAATTAATTTTTTCTTCAATAATCTCTAAATGATTTTTCTTACAAAGATTTTTAAATCCTATATAATTACACTTATGGTAATAGGATTTCCACCCCCTAGCTCCTTTTTTCGACCAAGGTAAAAATGTCTTTAATACTATTTCTTTCAGGTCGTGTGATAAGATTCGATTTAAGATAGAAAATGGATGCAAATTAGATGGCTGTCGGCAAACAATAATACCCTTTTCACTAAGTAATCCCTTTAACTTCTTGAAAGAACCAAAATTATCTTTAATATGCTCCATTACCATATTTAATAATATTAAATCATATTTTTCAGTTGTTTCAAAACTTTCTAAATCTGTTACCTCAAAGTACTCAAATTTTATTTTAGTTTCTTTTAAATTAATAGATTGGTCAGGATCTATACCATGCAAAATAATATTATATTTTTCTTTTACTTGTTTCTTGCATACTGGCCTAACATTACAGCCAACCTCTAATACTTTTTTAATGTTATTCTTTTTAAAAATAGTATTAAGCTCCTGATTTATGCTATACCGTTTTTCCCGATAGTTATTTACAAAATCAGCAAATTTCTTAAAACTCCTTAGCATTTTTATTTGGGTTTATTCCACAGTAACGCTCTTAGCTAAATTTCTTGGCTGATCTACATTGCAATTTCGCATAACGGCAATATGGTAAGAAAGTAATTGCAAGGGGATAATGGAAAGTAGTGGCATCAATTCCTCATAACAAGACGGTATTTCTATGCAATAGTCAGCTAATTCTTTTACAGTTTTATCGCCCTCTGTTACAATAGCAATAAGGCGGCCACCTCTTGCTTTTACTTCCTGTATGTTGCTTACTACTTTTTCATAATTTCCTTTTCTGGTGGCAAGCACCACAATAGGCATGTGCTCATCAATAAGCGCAATAGGGCCGTGCTTCATTTCTGCTGCTGGGTAGCCTTCTGCGTGTATGTATGAAATTTCTTTTAGTTTGAGTGCTCCCTCTAATGCAACTGGGAAATTGTAGCCTCTTCCCAAATACAAAAAGTTGGTAGCATCCTTAAATTCTGCGGCAATTTCTTTTATCAAATCATCTAATTCTAACACTTTTGCTACTTTGCTTGGGATGAGTTCCAATTCAGTAATAATTTGGCGATATTCTGTATTGGTAAGTGAGCCTTTCTCTTTAGCAATTCTCAAAGCCATAAGTGTAAGCACCACCACTTGTGTGGTAAATGCTTTAGTAGAGGCCACCCCAATTTCCGGGCCGGCATGGGTGTAACTCCCTGCATCTGTTAGTCTTGGAATGGAAGATCCCACTACATTACAAATCCCTAAAATAGTGGCTCCTTTTTGTTTAGCAAGTTCCAAAGCTGCCATAGTATCTGCCGTTTCTCCCGATTGGGAAATAGCTAAAACCACATCTTTTTCAGTTATAATTGGGTTTCTGTATCTGAACTCGGAAGCATATTCCACCTCCACAGGAATTCTTGCCAAGTCTTCAAACAAATATTCTCCAATAAGGCCAGCATGCCAAGAAGTGCCACAAGCCACAATAATGATCCGCTCAGCATTTAGTATTTTCTTTTCATAATCCAGAATTCCCCCCAAAGTTATCTCCCCTGTTTTAGCATTTATTCTCCCACGCATGGTATCCAAAATACATTTGGGTTGCTCAAAAATTTCTTTAAGCATAAAATGCTCAAACCCTTCCTTTTCAATGGCTTCCAAACTAAGTTCTAATTCATCAATATAAGGTGTGTTTTTTATGTTAGAAATGGTTTTTATTTCTAAGGCCTCCTTTTTGTTTATTCTGGCGATTTGCTCATCTTCCAAATAAACTACATTTCGGGTATACTCTACAATTGGAGTGGCATCAGAAGCCACAAAATACTCTCCTTTCCCTATGCCAATTACCAAAGGACTTCCTTTTCTGGCTGCAATTATTTCCTCATTATTTTCTTTATCTATAACCAAAATAGCATATGCTCCAATTACTTCATTTAGCGCCAAACGAACCGCTTCAAACAAGTTTACCTTTTCGTTTTTCTTAATTTCTTCAATTAAGTGAACAAGCACTTCCGTATCAGTTTCGCTTTCAAATACATGCCCACTTTTTATTAGTGCTTTTTTTAAGGAATCATAATTTTCAATAATCCCATTATGTATAAGTGCCAAAGTGCTATCTCCTGATTTATGTGGATGTGCGTTTACTTCATTCGGCTCCCCATGGGTTGCCCACCTGGTATGCCCAATTCCGATATTCCCATCAATATCTTTTTCTTTTGTAAAATCTTCTAAATCGGAAACCTTTCCCGCTTGCTTGTAGATGTTTATTTTATTTTCAATCCCTATTGCAATTCCAGCACTATCATACCCTCTGTACTCCAAGCGGTGAAGCCCTTTTACTACAATAGAATAGGCCTGTTTCCCGCCTACATATCCTACAATTCCACACATTATAAATCGGTATAAATGATATTGAAACTTATTTTAT
>DUAL01000306.1 GCA_012960835.1 Flavobacteriales bacterium
AGAAACTTACACTTCAATAAGAAGTTAGTAAACTATAAATCTAAAAAAGCCCCGCTAGTCGGGGCTTTTTTTATTTTATTAGGTAAAGAAAATACTAATTAAAAAAAATACCGTTCCACTTTGCAATTAGTTAGAACAAAAAGTAAATTTGCCTCCCTTAAATTAAAAACACAAAATGGAAGAGACACTAACAACCGACATTAAGCTGTTAAACGAAAAAATAAACAAAGAAAGCGCCATCATTGATATTCTTACTTTGGAAATAGGAAAAGTAATTGTAGGGCAAAAAGAAATGACTGAACGCCTTTTGGTTGCACTTTTATCAAACGGACACATACTATTGGAAGGCGTG
This sequence comes from Flavobacteriales bacterium, assembly GCA_012960835.1. Lineage (GTDB taxonomy): Bacteria > Bacteroidota > Bacteroidia > Flavobacteriales > BACL11 > DUAL01. Next base: position 353 of record DUAL01000306.1, read on the forward strand.
CCAGGATTAGCAAAAACACTTGCCATTAGCACCCTATCGCAAACTATAGATACTAAATTCAGCCGATTGCAATTCACCCCTGATTTACTTCCTGCCGATTTGATTGGCACGCAAATATACAGCCCGAAAAACGAACAGTTTTCCGTAAAAAAAGGACCAATTTTTGCTAACTTTATTCTGGCAGATGAAATAAACCGAGCACCAGCAAAAGTACAATCTGCCCTTTTGGAAGCCATGCAAGAAAGGCAAGTAACCATTGGTGGAGAAACCTTTAAATTGGAAGAGCCATTTTTGGTAATGGCAACTCAGAATCCAGTAGAGCAAGAAGGAACTTACCCATTGCCAGAAGCGCAAGTCGATAGATTTATGCTAAAAGTAATCATTGATTATCCTGAAAAGGAAGAGGAAAAATTAATTGTTCGGCACAATTTGGCAGAAAAGTTTCCAACAGTAAACAAAGTACTTAGCAAAGAGGCAATTATCAATGCAAGAAATATTGTAAAGCAAGTATATATGGATGAAAAAATTGAGCAATACATAATTGATATTGTGTTTGCGACAAGAAATCCTGAAAAATATGGACTCGAAAAACTAAAAGATTTAATCAGTTTTGGCGCTTCACCAAGAGCAAGTATCAATTTGGCAATAGCAAGTAAAGCTTATGCTTTTATAAAAAGAAGGGGCTATGTAATTCCAGAGGATGTTCGCGCACTTTGCTATGATGTATTGCGCCATAGAATTGGCTTAACTTATGAAGCAGAGGCCGAAAATATAAGCTCAGAAGATATTATAAAAGACATCCTGAACACAGTAGAGATTCCATAACAAAACATGATTATATGTTGATGTGTTTATATGACAATGATAATACAGTAATCAACAAATAAACAGAAAACAAATAAACAGATAAAACCTTAATGAGCACAAGCGAATTATTAAAGAAAGTCCGCAAGATTGAGATAAAAACCAAAGGGCTCTCTAATCATATTTTTGCTGGCGAATACCACACCGCCTTTAAGGGAAAAGGCATGGCTTTTTCGGAAGTGCGCGAATACCAAGCTGGGGATGATGTAAGAACAATTGACTGGAATGTAACGGCTCGTTATAACAATCCTTATGTGAAAATTTTTGAGGAAGAAAGGGAAATGACAGTAATGCTACTTATTGATATTAGTAAATCAGGAAAGTTTGGTACTGAAAATAAAACGAAAAAGGAAATTGCTACTGAACTTTCTGCTGTTTTGGCTTTTTCTGCCATACAGAATAATGATAAAGTGGGGGTGATTTTCTTTACCGATATTATTGAAAAATTTATTCCGCCAAAAAAAGGAAAGTCACATATTTTAAGAATTATTAGGGAGCTTTTGGCCTTTGAGCCGGAAAATACTGGCACTAATATTGCTGTGGCTTTGGAATATTTTTCTTCTGTGATAAAAAAGAGAAGTGTTTGTTTTATTCTCTCTGACTTTCTAGATGATGATTTTACAAAACCATTGCAAATAGCCAACAAAAAACATGATATTGTTGCCATTCGTATTCACGACAAAAGAGAGGAAAGTATGCCAAATGTTGGCATGATAAAAATGTTGGATGCTGAAAGCGGAAAAACTTCTTGGATTGATACATCTTCCAAAAAAATACGAATAAATTTTGGTGGAAATTACAAAAAAAGGGCCGAAAAATTGAAACAAGATTTTCTGCTTTGCGGAGTGGACCATATTAATATTAATACAGCAGAATCCTACATCAAACCGCTTATTAACTTTTTCAAACAAAGAGAACACAGAAGATAATGAGAAAACTCCTTTTTAACATTTTCTTTTTATGTAGTGGATTGCTTTTTGCACAGGAGCTGAAATTGGATACAAACAATATTCTGATTGGGCAGCAAATAAACCTGAAAATCTCTTGCAGTTTTGAGAAAGGGGAATCAATAGTTTGGCCCACTTTTACGGATACCATAATTACAGGAGTTGAAATTGTAGAAAGTGGAAAAATGGATAGTACAGAAAATGGAAATGCACTTACACTTTCCCAAAATTTTACCATTACCTCTTTTGATAGTGGAAGCTATTATATTGCCCCAATAGTTTTTAACGAAAACTTAAAAACAGAAGCCACTATTTTGAATGTGCGAACGATTGACTTAGCAGAAGATGCAGAAATAAAAGACATCAAACCACCAATAGATGCGCCTTACGGATGGAGTGATATTTGGCCTTTTTTGCTTGGGATACTTTTAATAATTCTGATTTATTTGCTTTTGAAAAAATATGTGTTTGCAAAGAAAATACAAGAGATAAAAGCCAAACCAAAAGTGATTATTCCTTCTGATATAATTGCTATAAACTCGCTTAATGATTTAGATAAAAAACAACTTTACCAAAGTGGAAAGTTGAAACAATACCATTCTGAAATCTCAGAAATATTAAGGACTTATCTAGAAGAAAGATTCCATATTTTGGCTTTGGAATTACCCACTTTTGATATCCTTATTAACTTGACAAAAAAAGGATTAGCAAAAGAAGATTTGCAAACATTAGCTACTATTTTGCAAAGGGCTGATTTGGCAAAATATGCCAAAAGCAAACCAACAGATTTGGAGAATGGGCAAAGTATGGAATTATCGCTTGTTTTTGTAAAAAATACTAGAAAGAAGGAGGTTCAAAATGACTAATATCGCATTTGTAAATCCTGAATATTTTTATCTTTTACTGCTTGTTCCTGCAATAGGTATTTGGTATTTCTTGCAAAGGAAAAAAATACAATCTAACATTTTGTTTTCAGACACAAGTGGCATTGAAAGTGTTAAAACCCTGAAAAACCGACTCATTCATCTCCCTTTTATTATGAAACTATTGGCTGGGGCTTTGCTGATTATTGCTCTAGCAAGGCCACAATCTACTTCTAGTTGGGAGGACAGTACCACAGAGGGAATTGACATCATTCTTTCTATGGATATTTCAGGAAGTATGCTGGCGGAGGATTTGAAACCAAACCGCCTGGAAGCATCTAAAAATGTGGCACTCAATTTTATTTCAAAAAGAGTGAACGATAGAATTGGTTTGGTGGTTTTTAGCGGAGAAAGTTTCACCCAATGCCCCCTTACAACTGACCATAATGTGCTAATCAATTTATTTAAGGATATAAAAAGCGGCATGATAGCAGATGGCACTGCTATTGGTATGGGTTTGGCAACAGCCGTAAATCGTTTAAAAGACAGTAAAGCCATAAGTAGAGTAATTATTTTACTAACAGATGGGGTGAATAATCAGGGATTGGTAGCACCTCTTACTGCTGCCGAAATTGCAGAGAAATTTGGTATCAGAGTTTACACCATTGGTGTTGGTACAGAAGGTTATGCCCCCTACCCTTTTAGGACTCCTTTTGGGGTGCAATACCAAGATATTGAAGTGCAAATTGATGAAAAAACTTTACAAGATATTGCTACTATTACGGATGGAAAATATTTCAGGGCAACCAATAACAAATCCTTAAAAGAAATTTATCAAGACATTAATAAATTGGAAAAATCAAAAATAGAAACAACAGAATACCATAAAAGGAAGGAGGAATTTTTGCCTTACGCTTTATTGGCTTTACTTTTTCTTTGTCTTTCTTTTGTACTAAAAACTACTTTTTTAAAATCTATCCCGTAAATGCTGAGATACGAAAACATAGAATTTTTGAATCTGCTTTATGGGCTTATTCCCATGGTATTGCTAATGATTTATTATAGAAATTGGAAAAGCAAAGCATTGGATTATTTTGGAAAACAGCTTTCAAAACATGGCTTAATTACTACATTTTCAAAGGGAAGGGAAAACACGAAATTTGCAATCCTTATCCTTTGTATTACATCTTTAATAATAGGAATTTCTAATCCGCAAATTGGTACAAAAATGGAGGAAGTAAAAAGAGAAGGCGTTGATTTGATGATTGCATTGGACTTATCAAACTCCATGTTGGCAGAGGACATAAAACCCAACCGCTTGGAAAGAGCTAGGCAAGCAATATCGCGCCTTATCGATAAATTGGAGGGCGATAGAATTGGGCTGATTGTATTTGCTGGTGATGCTTATGTGCAACTACCCATTACCACAGATTATTCTGCTGCAAAATTATTCCTTTCTACTGTAAATACGGATATTATTCCAAGCCAGGGCACGGCAATTGGCAAGGCTATTTCCCTTAGTATGTGCTGCTTTGATATGGAAAATGGACAAAACAAAGCAATCATCATAATTACAGATGGGGAAAACCATGAAGATGATGCCATGGAGCAAACAAAATTAGCTTCCGAAAAAGGAGTATTTGTGCATACTTTAGGAATGGGGCTCAGCAAAGGCGGACCAATTCCTGTCTATAATAAATATGGAAATAATACAGGCTACCGAAAAGACAAAGAAGGGAATACGATAATTAGTAAACTGAATGAACAAATGCTGCAAGATATTGCCTCTGCTGGAAAAGGTACTTATGTAAGGGCAAACAACACACAAGCAGGACTTTCTGCACTTTTTGCAGAAATCAACAAAATGGAGAAAAAAGAAATCGGCAGTATGATTTTTACTGATTATAAGGATAGGTTTCAACTCTTTTTATCTATTGCACTATTTCTTTTAATTTTTGATTTAGTTTTGCTGAGCAGAAAAAATAATTGAAAAAATTTGATTGGATAATGATGAGAATACTTTTTGTTTTTATACTTCTTGTACCGTTTTTTGGAAATGCACAAAGCAAGAAAAATCATTTACGAAATGGAAACGATTTGTATGAAGACAGCCTGTTTAATGATGCAGAAATGAAATACAGAAAATCATTGGAAAAGGACCAAGATTATTTTGCTGCTTCCTACAATTTGGCTGATGCCATTTACAAACAAGAAAGGTATGAGGAATCTTCCGCTCTTTTTGAAGCCCTAAAAGACAATGTAAAGGATAAAAATCAGCTCTCAAAAGTGTATCATAATTTAGGTAATTCCTTATTGAAGCAACAAAAATTGGAGGAGAGTATAGCTGCCTACAAAGATGCACTTAGGAATAATCCAACTGATAAGGACACAAGACATAATTTAGCCCTTGCTCAGCAAATGTTGAAACAGAAACAGGAACAACAAGAGCAAAAAAAAAATGAAAAAGAAAACAAAAAGGACGAACAAAAGGAAAATCAGCAGAAGCAGAAAGAAGATAAAAAGCAAGAGCAAAAAGAACAAGAACAACAGCCACAGGAAAAAGAGGATATGAGCAAGGAAACAGCCGAAAAAATGTTGGAAGCCCTGCAGCAACAAGAAAAAGAGTTGCAAGAAAAGTTACAGAAGAAAAAAGTAAAGGGAAAAAAAGTAAAAGTTTTAAAAGATTGGTAAGTTGAAAAAAAATCTATTCATAGTATTTTTAGGATTTTGCTTTTTAGCAAATGGGCAAGATTTACAGCTTTCTGTGGCAGTAAATAAAAATCCTGCACTAATTGGAGAGCAGATAAGAGTAGAGTTTTCCATTGCTGCAAAAGGCGAAAATTTTAGAGGACCAAATTTTAAGGGATTCAGGATTTTAGGAGGACCAAATCCTTCCACTTCAAGCAGTTATACCTTTGTAAATGGAAAAAGCGAAAGCCATGTAAATACCACTTACACCTATATTGTACAAGCTAAACAAATTGGAGAATTTACTATTGGTGCAGCTACTTTAAAAGCGAAAGGAAAGCAATATGTGAGTAAGGCGCTAAAAATTAAAGTGGTAAAAAATAACATACAGAAAAGAAATAATTCTAATAGCAAGAATGTAAAAGCGGCATCTGCTGAGCAGCTTTATTTGAAAGCCAAAGTAAATAAAACAAAAATCTATCAAGGGGAACAAATTGTGGTAACTTATAAGCTTTTTACCAGGATAGATTTGGCCTCAACTGAATTCTCAAAAAACCCTTCATTAAATGGTTTCTGGACCCAAGATATTAAAACAACTAGTAAATTTAAAAGAGAAATAATTGATGGTATTCCTTATAATGTAGCAACCGTAAAAAAAGCATTGCTTACTGCCCAAAAATCTGGAAAATTAGAGATTGACCCAATGGAAATAAAAGCACAAATAAGGGTACAAAACAGTAATAATAGAAGCAATCGATTTGATCCTTTTGGAATGTTTAATCAGTTTTCACTAATGGAACAGCTGATAAATTCAAAACCAATTTTTGTGGAAGTGATGCCACTGCCCAGCCCAAAACCAATTCACTTTTATGGGGGAGTTGGTAACCTTAAAATGAAAGTAGAAATAGATAAGAAAACCATAAAAGCCAATGAAGCCGTAAACATGAAAATCACACTTTCTGGAAGTGGAAATCTGGTATTAATTGAACCTTTCAAAATTGATTTCCCTCCTGATTTTGAAGTGTATGACCCAAAAGTAATTGACAAAACTTTTAGTGCAAAAACACATACTGCTGGAAAAAAGATTTTTGAATATTTGCTTATCCCACGCTTTGAAGGAAATTATGAAATACCAACAATTTCGTATAATTTTTTCAATCCTTCTACAAAAAAATACAAAACCCTCCGCTCCAATAAAGTCCCTATTTCTGTGCTAAAAGGCGAGCAAGAAGAAAACGGCATTAGCACTTTTAGTAATAAGCAAGAGGTAAAGCTGTTAAATAGCGACATCCGATACATTCATACGGAAACAGATTTGCAAGAAAAAGGAACTTATTTTTATCAATCCAAACTTTTCTGGATGCTTTTTATTATCCCTATTTTGCTTTTCCTATCCCTATTCGTTTATTTAAAAATACTAGAAAAAACGAATAAAAATAGCATCTACAGTAAAAGTAGAAAAGCGACTACATTTGCACAAAAACGACTTAAAAATGCACAAAAACACTTAATTAATGACAATAAAGAGCTATTTTTTGAGGAAATTGAAAAATCACTTTGGGGATATTTTGCCGATAAATTTGCTGTGGAAGTAGCACAGCTTTCAAAAGAAAGCGTAAGGCAATATTTTGAAAAATTTGAAATAAAAGAGCAAACACAAAATCAATTTATTTCACTTTTGGGAGATTGTGAAATGGCTCGTTTTGCCCCATCCGAAATGCAAAATACCAAAATGGAAGAGTTACTAAAATTGGCTCGGGAAATAATAATTGAAGTAGAATCACAAAAGAAATGAGAAAATTATTTTTGATATTAAGTTTGGTTTTTATGGGCAATATTTTACTTGCATCTAATGCCCTTTTCGAGAAAGCTAACAAATTCTATGCAGAACAGAGATATGAAGATGCTATTGCTCTTTATGATAGTATTCAGCAAAAAGGACTACAAAGTACAGCACTTTTTTATAACTTAGGGAATGCACATTACAAATTACAAAGCTGGGCACAAAGTATTTTATATTTTGAAAAAACACTCAAAATAAATGCAAATCATGAAGATGCTTTACATAATTTAGCATTGACTCAGCTCAAAATTGTAGATAAAATTGAAGCCATACCACTTCTATTTTTTCAAAAATGGATCAATAGCATAATTGCATTTTTCCCAATTGATAGTTGGGCAGTGTTTTGCATCATTTTCCTTTGGTTAGGTGTAGTGTTTTTTGCCATCCGAAAATTGACTGATCTGCAATTACCAAAACACCTTTTCGCTATTTTAATTATTTGCTCAGCTTTAACCTTTGTTTTTAGCAATAGTCAGCATACACAGAAAACCCAGCAAAAAACGGCTATTATTTTCAGTTCCTCAGTGGTGATAAAAAGTGCTCCATCATTTAGTGCCAACGATATTTTCTCTCTTCATGCTGGTAGCAAAATAAGGATAACTGACCAGATAGGAGAATGGATTCATATTCAACTTTCTAACGGCAATAAAGGTTGGATGCTGAAAGAAAATTGCAGGGAGATTTAACAATCGTTAAAAACTTCATTAAGCAATACCCTTATTTTATTCCTGATTTTGTAGCAATTTTTCGTACATTTGTAGCTAATTAAAATTTAACAAACCCAACAGATGAATAAATTAACAAAATATTTTCTCATTATCACTCTCTTATTATCTAGTTTTTTAGCTACTGCTTTTAGCGGAAGTAATTGGGAAGTTTATTACGAAAATACCCAGGTAAAGATCTCATTCATCCATCTGCAATGCGATTTTGAGAATCAATTTGACCAAGAATTTGTGGTTTTTAAAATTGAAAACTTATCATCCCAAGCCATAACACTGCAATGGGATACAAAAATATGGTATGACGAATCTTGCATAAATTGTGAACAAGATAGTCCAGAATTTCGTAATGAAATTAGGATTGAAAGCCGAAAAACTTTGGAAGGAAATTGCAGTGAGAATAATGCCTTACGAGTATTCTCAAAATTTACTGAAAAGTTGGAGGACATGCCAGGGGTAGATAAAATTACAACCCTAACAAAATTTGAATTAGAAAACCTAAAAATAACAGATGAATAAATTTTTTACTAAACTATTATTTGCTTGCGCCTTACTTTTTTACACTGCATCAAATGCATTGTATGCGCAATGCACTACAGCTATCTATATTACACATGATACCATTGCTTGTGGGGAAAGTATTTTAATGCAACAAACCGGTGTAGGAGGAACTTCTTCTGATGACTTCTCGGCTGGAACATTAAGTGGTTTATGGCAATCTATTACCTCAGGATGGAGTTTAACTAGCCCATGCGGAACTAATCCATTAGGTGGTCAGCATATGTTTTTTGCACAAGGCTCGACAAATCCAAGAGAAGCTACAACAGTAGCAGTAGATGCTTCATGCGGAGGTAATATTTGTTTTGACTTTAAGATGGAAACCCAATCCCCTCCACCATGTGATGGGCCTGATTTACCTGGTGAAGGAGTGTATTTGCAATATAGCCTAAATGGAGCAACTTGGGTGACTATTTATTATTTTAATCCTCAAACTTATAATTTTGCAGGATGGAACAATTATTGTTATCCTATTCCTGCTGCTGCACAAACTTCTGCCACACAATTCAGATGGTCACAAACTCAAATTAGTTCTCCAACATACGACTTATGGGGTATTGATAATATAAATATTGCCACTTGTACTGGCTATTCTTCTCTTTGGTTTAATACTGCTATTTCAACAAGTCCTTTTCCAAATCCTCTTCCTCCTGCAATTAGTGCGAATGATACTATTACTGTAACTCCTCAAGTTACCACTACTTATACCATAATATATTCAGATTGGACTTCTGACACTTGTACTGCTAATGTAACTATTAATATTGAAATGCCAACAATAGTAGCGACAGTAATTCCAGCAGCATGTTCAGGATCTGACACTTTAAATGCACTAGCTTCAATTCCAGCAAACTGCAATTATACTATTGAGCTTTGGGATGGTGTTGGAGACGGATGGAATGCTGGTGGAAGTCCTGCTAATTATCATAATATGGATGTACATATAAACAACTCATTATATGGTAATTTTACCATGCTAACAGGATCAGGACCTCAAGTGCATCAAATTCCTGTAACAGATGGGGATGTTTTAGAAACATTTTTGCAAAATTGGGGAACAAATTATTCCGATTGTGGTTATGTAATAAAAGATAGCCAAGGTGTTATTGTTCGTTTGGATGGACTTCCACCTGTGCTAGGAAATCCTATGTTAGGTTGTAATACTAATTTAAATAGTCATCCAGAAGTAAATGTAACTTGTCCTACTACTTTATTTTATAGTTATAGTTGGCAAACAACTGCAGGAACTGTTATAGGTCTGAGTAACCCTAATATTTATAACCCAACAGCAACTGTAAATACAATTACCGATTATGTTGTTACTGCTTTTGATCCAGCACATCCTTGGTGTACTGCAACCGATACAGTTACTGTACTTCCTAACAGTAGTAATATTACCGCTACATTAAGTGGACCAACTTCTATTTGTGTAGGAGATGCTGTTACGCTTAGTTTTCTTCCTATGGTAGGACTTGCCAACTGGGATCTTACACTCAATATAAATGGAAATCCTTCCATATATACTTTGGATGGAAGTGGGAATGATATTTCTACAGGACAGCCTTTGACTTTTTATCCAAACACTACCACTACTTATGATGTTGTTACATTACTAGATGGAAC
>DUAL01000307.1 GCA_012960835.1 Flavobacteriales bacterium
GGTATCTCGTCTTTAAGATCTTCTAAAATTGTTGAAAATTGTAAAGCCAAGTGTTGACTTTTTTTCTTTCGATATGCGCTAATGAGCGGCCTATACCAAGCTTCTTTTTTCATGACTAACCCTCTTTAAGTCTACGACTTTTCCAGCTTTTGTTAATAAAAGCATGAAAATAATATTGAATGGATGCGCTTAATAATAATAATGAAGCCCGGCCTTTATTTGTCCATGCAAAAGGCAGGCTTACCAAAGCTATAATTAATTGAGAACTTAAGCTGATAAATAGCATACTAATATGCAGTAGTATAAGATTTATGCCTGAATAAAATTTTTGAATATAAACATGTCTTGAAATCATAACTTCTGATTTGGTAATGGCTGAAATTTTTGGGTTTATTCTTGAAGAGCCACCATGCTGATGTTTGATCTCTACATTTCTAATAAGTGTAATTGTTTTGTTAATTCGATTTATCTTATGGGCCAAATCCATTTCTTCAAAATACATCCAGTAGTCTTTTTCAGATAGACCGTCTATATGGTTATAAATATCCTTGGCAATAAAGAAAATAGACCCAGTCACCCATTCTGGGTGCCAAATATCAGAATTTTTAGGAAATTTTTCTTCGATTGTGTTTTTAAATATTTTTTTGTACAGACTTCGAGCAATGCCTAAGGTGAGCCATGGGTTAATAAAAGTAACTTCTCTTTCTAATTTATTACCCGGTTTAATTTTTCTACAAGAAATAATACCAGTATCTTGGTTGTTTTTAGCATATTCAACCATTGTGTCAATAGCTGGGGAGTTGGTTAATTCTGTATCAGGATTTAAGAATACTAAATATTCTCCACGTGCATTTTTTGCACCTAGGTTGCTGCCACTAGAGTAGCCATAATTACCTGAGTTTTTTATGCACTTAACATGATCGTATTTATCGCAAAAATCATCAAATTTTCCATCTTCAGAGTCATTATCTACAAGAATAATTTCATAACTGTCTTTTGGAGGGTGTTGATCGATTGAGTCAATACAATCTGCAGCATAACCTAAACTACGGTAGTTAAGAATAATAATTGAAGATGTAATATTTGACACTATTCTTTCCAATGCTGAGCAATCCATGGCGATGGCTGTATATGTCGATACCATTTTCCACTAACACCTTTTATTGCTTCTGGTGGATTAGGCAATCCATGAAAAATGATAACTTTTGCGTTATCTGGAATAAATGGCGCTTTAAACCAAGACCTTATCCACGATGGGCAGCATCCATATTTAAAACTAGGCACCCATTTATCCGGCCAGTATTCAAGTTTGCCTAGTTTGTGTATTTCACGTGATAAATACGCCTGCTCATGACGAACTTCACTTTTAACCAATTCAGAATTTTTTTCAAAATAATTTAGGATTTGTGGATATTGACCAATTTCGAATCTAAATACCGAAGAGTTCCCTTCTATTTTTTTTGGATTTTTTTTGTCATGTGCAATTAAAAACTCACCGGGGTGAGTAAAGAATTCATCAAGTGATCCGACCAAGACAACATCCAGGACTAAGAATAAGGTTTTTCCTTTTAAGTTGCCGAAGTTTTTTTTGAAAACAGTGAGTTTTCTCCAGCCTCGTTCAGGCGCACCTGGCGGCAAGTCCAATTCTGGTAAGCCTTGTATTTCAACCTCACCCCTAATACAGTCATTGTTTTCGGTAAAGCAGACAAACCTAAAAGGTAGTGATAGGTTTCGACTTACCATTCCGTAGAGTCGATTAACATATTTTGGAGGAAATTTATCGCC
>DUAL01000308.1 GCA_012960835.1 Flavobacteriales bacterium
AAATGGGATGGAACTCATGAAGGATCGCCATTACCAATTGGTACTTATTACTATATAATTAACTTGAATAATAATTCGGATCCGCAAAGTGGAGCGATAACTATTATTAGGTAAAATGAAAATTATGAAGAAAATAACTATTCTTATTTTGATAATTTCTACTGCAATTGTTGCTAATGCGCAACAATTGCCTCAGTTTACACAATACATGATAAACGACTATGTATTTAATCCAGCAATTGCTGGAATTGAAAGTAGTTATCAAATGAAAACAAATATCAGAAATCAGTGGGTAGGAATGACAGATGCCCCTAGAACTACAGTGCTAAGTATTTATGGAAAATACAGGGAAAGTAATGTTGGATTAGGGGGTGTAGTTTTTAACGATCAGGTTGGCCCAACAAGTAGAACAGGACTTTCATTATCTTATGCTTATCATTTTTCTTTAACAGATAATATGAAAATGTCATTGGCATTATCAGGAGGGTTTACCCAAATTAAGATTGACCCTAATCACCTTCATTTCAAAGATTTTGAACCTCAAGCTCAAGGCGGTATCCTTAGTTCTTCTGTCCCTGATGCAACTTTTGCATTTTATTTATATTCCAAAGATTGGTATGTTGGGGCTTCTATTCCACAACTACTAAATAGCAAATTAGGATTTTTTGAAGATGATTATTTAGAAACCTATAATTTAAATCCTGATGGAAGTCTGGAACGACACTACTTTGCAATGGCTGGCTATAAGTGGAAAGTAAATTATGATTATGTGGTAGAGCCATCTGTTTTATTAAAATCTGTTACTCCTACACCTATCGTTATTGATATAGGATTGAAAGTAACTTATCAAAACAAATTGTGGATGGGAACGAATTACAGAACTAATGGAGATATTGGTTTATTATTAGGATATTCGATAGGAGACAGATATCTAATAGGATATTCTTATGATATGGTAACTTCTGGTTTAGGAGACTACACTTCTGGCTCACATGAGTTTATGCTAGGTATTCGTTTTGCTCCTGCAACTGAAAAAGAGATAATGAGATAATATTTTGTTAAATAGATTAAAAGTAAAAACCCCTGCTCCCAGGGGTTTTTATTTGTTGTACTGTTTAGTTTAGGAAAGAAATAGTACAACCCAAAACAAGTATTACGACTTAGGTGCAATATTAAGCCAAAAAATATCTTTTCATAACTCATTGTAAGTCTATTTGTTAACACAAAAATGTTAAGAAAACAAATGTATAAGCAATACTTATTTATCTGAGTTAAAGGGCTATACAAAAATAAATTAGAAGATTTTTATTACTAAATGAGAAGGTTTTTCTTAAATTTGCGAACTTAAAAATCAGCAAAACAATGGGAATTCTACAAACATCAGAAAGAAGTTCGCACCTTGACCCTAGTGAAAATGTAATTTTTCAAAGGCATATGATTGCCTATTTGGAAGCAGCAAAAATGATTAGTGGCAAGGTGTTGGAAATTGGCTGTGGGGAAGGCTATGGTATAACAGAATTAGCCCCAAGGGCTGAGCAATATTTTGCAGTGGATAAATACAACACTCCAATTAGTGAGGAGTTAAAAGAGCAAAACAACATTACCTTTAAACAAATAGAGGTACCTCCACTTAAAGGCATTGAAAATAATAGTATCGATTTTGTGGTTACTTTTCAAGTGATTGAACATATTAATAATGATGAACTTTTTGTTTCTGAAATATATAGGGTTTTAAAACCGGGAGGGAAGTTGATACTTACCACCCCAAATCAATTAATGACCTTAACCAGAAACCCCTGGCATTTTAGGGAATATACCCCAAATGGGATGAAAGAGATATTGCAAACTTCTTTTAAGGAAATTGACATTAAAGGAATTTATGGTTTACAGAAAGCCATGGAATATTACGAAATAAATAAAAAGGCAGTAGAAAAAATTATGCGTTGGGATATTTTTAATCTTCAGTATTTACTACCAAGAGTGTTACTACAAATTCCTTATGATATTCTCAACAGAATCAACCGACAAAAACTACAAGATAGTAATAATGCTTTGGTAGATGCGGTAACGATAGATGATTTTTGCATAAAACCAATGACAGATAAATGCTTTGATTATTTCTGTATTGCTACCAAGTAGCACTAAAAGCAAACCCTCTTTCTTTTAAGGTTTCAATAATTTTGGGTAGCGCAAATTGCAGAGTTTCAGATGATTTTTCATTGTCATGCAAAACAATAATAGAGCCATTTTGCACATTATCTACTACATTGGAATAGCACTTTTCCTTGCTAGTATTTTTTTTAAAATCCCAAGCTAATACATCCCACATAATTATTTTATATTCTTTTTTTAGTTTGGCAATTTGCCAAGGAAAAATCTTCCCAAATGGAGGGCGGAAAAGTTTTGTTTCCGGAATAATTTGTCTCCATTTTTCTATATCTTTCAAATACTTTTTTGTACAAGTAGTAAAGCCGTTTGGATGTGAGTAGGAATGATTGCCAATACTATGACCTTCTGCTGTTATTCTTTGTAAAATTTCAGGATGTTTTACCATTTGCTTTCCCAAACAAAAGAAAGTAGCTTTAACATTATAAAACAGAAGGGTATCTAAAACAAAAGGAGTGATTTCAGCAGTTGGCCCATCATCAAAAGTGAGCCAGACTTTTTTTTCATTAGTTGCATTTTTCCAAACCAATGTTGGGAAAAGAGCTTGAAAAAGTTTAGGCGTTTTAGCCCCAAAAAACATGACTAATTATTTTGTGATTGAGCAGCAACAAACTCATCCATAAAAGTATTTATTAAATAATCTTCCCTGCTTATATCTTCTTCTGTACCACCTTTTTCTCTAATATATTTGCCACCTATTTCACTATATTCATAGCTTACATTAGCCAATTGGAAACTTTGAATCAGACGAGAAATATTAGAAAGTACACTTCCAGCAATTTGTAGATTTCTATTCAATCCTCCTTTGTCCTTTATCGCATTGATGTAATTAAATTCATCTAAAAAAGTTTCAATCATTTGTGCTAAAATTTTATTTCCTTTTTCTTTTTCTCCCAAGCGATAATAAGTATTTACAAGTGGAAAAGCATAGACATTAAATGGGGCAGAGGTATTTGGCATTTCCCTCAAACATTTATCAAGTACTGCAATGGCATCTTCTTTTCTATCCAATACAAAAAGAGATTCTGCCAAACGAGCATAATTATTTCTAAAATTCATAATCATCCTTGTGTTGGTTTCATCCAAATATACATCCGGATTATTCAGTCCACCCCAACTAAATTTGTTCATCAAATTATCATACATTTTATCCACATTTACCTCTCCGGTTTGTCCGTCAGGAGAGACGGCTACATAAGGAACTAAGCGATAAGAAAGTCCTTCCAACTGAAAGTATTTTTCTAAGCCCATAAAATTATCCGAGCCAACGGTAATGGCAAAATAAATGGGTCGTTCCCAATTGTTGTATGCCAGCATATCCAGCACCATCAATTGATTTTTATAAAAACCATTCCCTTTTATTTTCCATTTTATTTCAGGAAGGATATCGTCAAATTTTTCTACTGGCACTGTGCCGTTTGCTTTTACCTTTTCAACATCCACTTTTAATTTGAGTTTTTTTGCGGGACAGTAATTTCGTTTTCCAGCATTAGTAACAATCTTTGTTTGGTTTTTATCACTTCTTATAAAATCAATAACTTCTTTTACATCCACATAGCCAAGACCTCTATCGCTAATTGGGATGTAATCTCTTGTCCCAGTTCGGTATTTATCATTGGTAAAAGAGGATGGAATAGGGGGGGCATCATAAGTTGCTCTTTTCATTTGATCGATATACCAAGAAGTATTAAACAAACTTAGGTTGACTACTTTAATATCTGTTCGTATACCCTCTACTTCTTGCATATACCAAAGCGGGAAGGTATCATTATCCCCATTGGTAAAAAGGATTGCATTTTTATCGCAAGAATTTAGGTAATTGGCTGCCACTTCCCTTGCGGTAAATCTTCCAGATCGGTCATGATCATCCCAATTTTCAGACGCCATAAGTGTTGGGGCTAAAAGAAGCGCAATGGCAGTCGCTAGCCCTGCACTTGCGGTAGAGTTCATTCTTTTAGTCAAAAAGTCATAAATTCCTAAAACACTTAATCCTATCCAAATAGCAAAAGCATAGAATGAACCAACATAGGCATAATCTCGTTCTCTTGGCTGAAAAGGAACAACATTCAAGTAAATAATAATCAAAACTCCTGTAAAAAGGAAAAACAGTAAAACCACCAAAGCATCTTGTTCATTCTTTTTGAAATGAAAAAGCATTCCAATAAGTCCTAAAATTAGAGGCAAGAAAAAATAATGATTTTTTCCTTTATTGTTTTTCAAATAATCTGGTAATTTCACATTTGATGGTTGCCCAAGCCGAGCATTATCAATAAAAGAAACCCCACTTTCCCAATTTCCGTGAAGGGCATTTCCGTCCATATTCATAAAATCGTTTTGTCTACCTGCAAAATTCCACATAAAATACCTAAGGTAAGACCAGCCGATTTGGTACTTAAAAAAGAAGGAAAGATTCTGAGAAAATGTTGGGGTCTTGTCTTTGTTGGTTTTACTAAGCCCTGCCCAAGATCTATATCCGTTTGCATGTTTTTTTTGTGTGTTGCTCCACATTCTTGGGAAAATGGTTTTATGTCTTTTCGCATAATTTGGAATTGTATTCTTCCTTTTATCAATAATTACATATTTCCCCTTTTTTTCATCTTTTTCATATACAGGATTCCCATCCAAATAAGGTTTTTTATTGTCTAATTTGGCGTTAAAATAATGTCCGTAAACAAGAGGCCAACTTCCATATTGTTCCCTTTTTAAATAAGATAAAAGTCCAACGGCATCCTCTGGATTGTTTTCATCAATTGGAGGATTTGCATTTGAGCGAACCACCAAAATAGCGAATGAAGAATAACCAATCAAAAGTACGGTAAAACCAAGAATGGCTGTATTCCAAATGGCTTTGTTATTCTTTTTAGTATACTTTAAACCAAAAATTATTGCAGCAATTAAAAACACAAAATAGAGGATTGTTCCAGAATTAAAAGGCAAGCCAATAGTATTTACAAAAAACAATTCAAAGGTTGAAATCAAACTAATGGCACCAGGAATAATAACGCCTTGCACCAATCCTAAAAGCACCATTGAAATAATAAAAGCTTTAATCGCTCCAATTTTAGAATATTCATAATTTTTGTAGTAATAAATCATGCCCATTGCGGGGATAGTAAGCAAGGAAAGTAAATGTACCCCAACTGATAAGCCCATTAAATAAGCAATTAACACTAGCCACCTGCTTGCATGGGGCTTGTCGGCTTCTCTTTCCCATTTCATGATGCACCAAAAAGTGATTGCCGTAAAAAAGGAAGACATGGCATACACCTCCCCTTCCACTGCCGAAAACCAAAAAGAATCAGAAAAAGTATATGTCAATGCACCAACCAATCCGCTTCCTAAAATGGCATACATTTTGTTTTTTTCGTTTTCCTCACTTTTAGCAAATATTTTTCTTCCAAAAGCTGTAATGGTCCAAAAAAGAAATAAAATGGTAAAGGAACTGCAGAGTGCTGACATTATATTCACAGCTACTGCAACTTCACTCGTTGCTGGACTGGCAAATAGGGTAAAAATTCTTCCGAATAGTTGAAATAAAGGGGCGCCTGGTGGATGCCCAACTTCTAATTTGTAAGCGGTTGCAATGTATTCTCCGCAATCCCAAAAACTTACGGTTTGCTCGATAGTTGATAGATATACAAAAGAAGCAATTAAAAATACTCCCCAGCCTACTATGTTGTTTAGTTTATTGTAGTTATTCATAATTTTTATGCTGATTTTTAATTTGCGAATTTAAGAAATAAATAATGATTACAAATTAAAACGAAATTTTGATAAAATATTTTGTGCGCTTTTAGTTTATTGTTAGTTTTGCGCCCACTAATTTTAGTGCCCGATGGTGTAACTGGCAACACGTCTGTTTTTGGTGCAGAAGAGTCTAGGTTCGAGCCCTAGTCGGGCAACAAATAAAATGCAGAGGAGAATTTTTAGTATTTCATTTGTAAACTCTAACGCATAGAGATAAATATAGATAGAAGCATAAATAATTAAGAAATTAGCTTGTACAAGAATCAAACAATAAGAAATAATTTAGAAGTAAAGTGTTAGATTCTAATTTTAGCAAACATCTTGATTTATCTTCTTATCCAAGAGGAGTTTATATGGTGCAAATAAGAACAAATGACTCCTTTGTAAGCAAAAGAGTAGTACTACAATAATAGTTTGCGAGATATATAAAAAGGTTCTATATTTGCCGACAGAAAAATAGAAGAATTGAGGATGGGGCTTACGGCCCCATCTTTTATACAAGATAATGATAGCAGAAGAAAGAGTACAGCAACTTGCCAGAGAAAAGGTTTTGGAATTAGGAGGGTTTTTAGTTTCTGCAAAAGTGAGTATGCAAAATGAAATTCAAGTTTTTGTGGATAAAGCAGAAGGGATTTTAATAACAGAATGTTTGCAAATTAGTCGGCATATAGAAAATGAGTTAGATAGAGAAATAGAAGATTTTCAACTGTCAGTTTCTTCCCCAGGATTGAGTAAAGCTTTTTTGGTAGAGCAGCAATATCAGAAAAATATTGGCAAAGAAATTGTTGTAAAACTAAGGCAGGGGAAAAAGATAAAAGGGAAGCTAATCGCTTTTGATGGGAATATAGTTTTGGAAATAAACAAAAAAGAAAAAGGTAAAAAACAAATAAAAAAAGAGGAGAAAGTCATTTTATTAGAAGAAATAAAAGAAACAAAATTAGTTATAAAATTTTAAATCGTAAAAAATGGATATAGAAAATTTAATTGAATCGTTTTCCGAGTTTAAGGAAGTAAAAAATATTAACCGAGAAACAATGATGAACATCTTGGAGGATGTTTTTAAATCGGTTTTAGCCAAAAAATATGATGAAGCTGATAATTTTGATGTTATTATAAATGTTGATAAAGGGGATTTGGAAATTTGGAGAAATCGAGAAGTTGTAAAAGACGGGAAGGTAGAAAACCCAATCACTCAAATTTCACTTTCGGATGCATTAAAGATTGAAGATGATTATGAAGTAGGGGAAGAGGTATCTGAACAAATTGATTTTGGCACAGAATTTGGGAGAAGGCATGTCCTCTCTATCCGACAAAACTTACAAGCAAGAGTACAGGATTTAAACAGAGATGAAATCCTGAAAAAATATAGTGAAAGAGTTGGAGAAATTGTAAGTGGTGAGGTTTATCAGGTTTGGAGAAATGAAATCCTTTTGCAAGATGATGAAGGGAATGATTTAATTCTGCCAAAAGCAAATCAGATTCCAAGAGATTTTTTTAGAAAAGGAGAAACGGTAAAAGCAGTAATACTTTCGGCTGAACTAAAAAACAACAAAGCCCTTATTATACTTTCGCGTATTGCACCAGAATTTATTGAACGGCTTTTTGAAACGGAAGTCCCTGAAGTTTTTGACGGACTGATAACCATCAAAAAAGTAGTAAGGATTCCAGGTGAAAGAGCTAAGGTAGCAGTAGAATCTTATGATGATAGAATTGATCCTGTTGGTGCTTGCGTTGGAATGAAAGGATCAAGAATCCACGGTATTGTTCGCGAACTTAGAAACGAAAATATTGATGTTATCAATTTTACAGAAAATACCCAACTACTCATTACGCGCTCGCTTAGCCCTGCAAAAGTGAGTTCCATAAAGGTTAATGAAGATAACAATAGGGCTGATGTGTATATGCAACCCGACCAAGTTTCTTTGGCGATTGGCAAGGGAGGTTTTAATATCAAATTAGCAGGTCTTCTTACTGGTTATGAAATTGATGTTTATCGAGATATAGATGACATGGTGGATGATGTAGCGATTGAAGAATTTTCAGATGAAATTGAAAGCTGGATTATTGAAGAGCTTAAAGCAATTGGTTGCGATTCGGCAAGAAGTGTATTAGAATTAGATGCGGAAGATTTGGTAAAAAGAACAGACCTGGAAATTGAAACTGTAGAAAATGTATTGTCGGTTCTTAAAAACGAATTGGAAACAGAAGAAGAATAATATAAAACAAAAAAATGTCAGAGAAAAAGAGCATACGGCTAAATAAACTTACAAAGGAGTTGAATGTTGGAAGTGATAGAATCCTATCCTTTTTACAAGGGAAGGGTGTGACTGGATTAAACCCTACATCTAAAATCTCTGATGATGTTTATCAGCTGTTACTTAGCGAATTTCAAATGTCCAAACAAATGAAATTGGCAGCAAAAATTGTTGCTAACAAGTTACAGATGGAACAAGAAAGTCAGGAATTAGAAGCTGAAAAAATAAAAGTGGAACCTCCAAAATTAAGTATTAAGCCAATAGGAACTATTGATTTATCCGGTACAAAATCAAAAACAATAGATACTGATAAAAAAACGGAAGAGCCAAAAAAAGAAGAAGTAATAAAGGCAAAAGCTCAGCTATTATCACAGCCAAAAGTAACTGGCGAAAAAGTGGATTTAGATAAACTAATTCCTAAGAAGAAAAAACCTGTTGCCACATCTTCAGAAGGAGGGGTTGCTGGAAAGAAAAAAAGAAAACGACTTCCCAAAAAAGTAAATCAAGATAGGTTTAAAGGGAGACAAGCAAAAAAGAAAAAACCAGTTGTAATTGAAGTAGATGCAGAACAGGCTCAAAAAAGAGTAAGAGAAACCTTAGCAAAACTACAAGGAGGGGGTAAGAAAACCTCTGTAAAAAACAGAAGAGAGAAAAGAATTGCCCACAGAGAAATAGCCGAGCAAGAAAGTGTTGAAAGACAGGCTTCTGACAAAGTAATAAAGATTACTGAATTTGCCACTGCTCAAGAATTGGCAACCATGATGGATATTCCAGTTACAGAAATTATTTCTGCTTTAATGGTGCTTGGTTTCATGGTAACCATGAATCAGAGATTGGAGGCCGATACCATTCAAATTATTGTGGAAGAGTTTGGCTTTACGGTAGAATTTGTTGGTGTAGAAGTACAAGAGGCAATTGAAGATGAGGAAGATAAAGAAGAAGATCTTAAATCACGCCCACCAATTGTTACCATTATGGGACATGTCGATCATGGAAAAACATCCCTTCTCGATTACATTAGAGATACCAATGTAATTGCTGGAGAATCTGGTGGAATTACCCAACATATTGGCGCTTATGAAGTAACGTTAGAAAATGACAAACAGATTTCTTTTTTAGACACTCCAGGACATGAGGCTTTTACCGCTATGCGGGCAAGGGGTGCAAAAGTTACCGACATTGTAGTAGTAGCAATTGCTGCTGATGATAGAATTATGCCACAAACTAAAGAAGCGATTAGCCATGCACAAGCGGCAGGCGTTCCCTTACTTTTTGCAATAAACAAAATTGATAGAGATGCATCAGATGCTGAAAAAATAAAGGGAGAGTTAGCCGAAATGAATTTATTAGTGGAAGATTGGGGCGGTAAATATCAGAGCCAAGATGTGTCAGCTAAAACAGGAATAGGAATTCCTGAACTTTTAGAAAAAGTAATATTGGAAGCTGAAATGTTGGAATTAAAAGCAAATCCTAATAGAAATGCAAAAGGGACAGTAATTGAAGCATCATTAGATAAAGGGAAAGGATATCTTACCACTATTTTGGTGCAAAATGGAACTTTGAAAATAGGGGATTACGTATTGTCCGGAGGATTTAGCGGAAAAGTAAAAGCATTATTAGATGAAAGAGGACACAACATCAATGAAGCAGGTCCCGCATCTCCTGCAGTATTGTTAGGGCTAAATGGAGCGCCACAAGCAGGGGATACTTTTAATGTAATGCAAGATGAGCAGGAAGCGAAAAAAATTGCTACCAAAAGAATGCAACTAAAAAGAGAGCAAGGCGCGAGAACTCAAAAACACATCACTCTTGACGAGATTGGAAGAAGAATTGCACTTGGAGATTTTAAGGAAATAAACATCATTGTAAAAGGAGATGTGGACGGGTCGATTGAAGCACTTTCAGAATCCTTAGAAAAACTTACTACTGAGGAAATAAGTGTAAATATTATTCATAAATCAGTTGGACAGATTTCTGAGTCGGATGTAATGCTGGCAGCTGCATCACAAGCTGTAATTATAGGGTTCCAAGTTCGACCATCCGTAAAAGCACGAAAATTAGCTGAAACTGAACAAATAGATATTCGCCTATATTCCGTAATATACAAAGCAATTGAAGAATTAACACAAGCAATGGAAGGCATGCTTTCTCCTGATATTGAAGAGGCGATAGTTTGTAGTATTGAAATAAGAGA
>DUAL01000309.1:0-8541 GCA_012960835.1 Flavobacteriales bacterium
AATAGAACGCAAACCCCTTGCTCCCAATTTATATTCTATTGCTTTATCCACAATCAACTCAAGAACTTTATCGTCAAAGGATAATTTAATTCCATCCATTTCAAACAACTTTTGGTATTGTTTGATAATGGCATTTTTTGGCTCGGTAAGTATCGCTCTTAGCACTTTTTTATCTAATGGCTTTAAATAGGTTAAGATTGGCATTCTTCCAATAAGTTCTGGAATAAGTCCGAAACTTTTCAAATCTTGTGGGGCAACATATTGTAGTATGTCTTTTTTATCAATACTCTCATCAGAAGATTTTTTATAGCCAATGGATTGGGTATTTAATCTACTACCAATTTTACGATCAATCCCATCAAAAGCTCCTCCACAAATAAATAAAATATTGACAGTATCCACCGCAATCATTTTTTGTTCAGGGTGCTTTCTTCCTCCTTGTGGTGGTACATTCACAATAGATCCTTCCAGTAATTTTAACATGGCTTGTTGCACCCCTTCTCCACTCACATCTCTCGTAATGGAAGGGTTATCGCTTTTGCGAGCGATTTTATCAATCTCATCAATAAAAACAATCCCTCTTTCAGTAGCTTTTACATCATAATCCGCTACTTGCAAAAGCCGAGAAAGTATACTTTCTACATCTTCACCAACATAACCAGCTTCAGTAAGCACAGTAGCATCCGCAATACAAAAAGGAACATTTAGCATCTTGGCAATGGTGCGAGCCAAAAGCGTTTTTCCAGTTCCTGTCTCGCCCACCATTATAATATTTGATTTTTCAATTTCTACCTCCTCATCCTTCTTTTTTGGTTGCATCAATCTTTTGTAATGATTATACACGGCAACTGCCAATACTTTTTTGGCAGCATTTTGCCCAATCACATGTTTGTCCAAATGATTTTTTATCTCTTTTGGCTTTAATAATTTGAAATGTTCGGAAAGTTCTGAGGAATCTTTTCCTGCTTTTTCAGCTTCAACAATGCCTATGGCTTGGTCGATACAAGAATCACAAATGTGGGCATTTATTCCAGCAATAAGCACATTAGTATCCTGCTTATCCTTTCCGCAAAAAGAACATTTTATGATTTCTTTATCGGGCATTTTATTTGCTGCTGACTAAAACTTCATCAATCATTCCGTATTTAAGTGCCTCTTCAGAGGTCATCCAATAATCTCTATCGCTATCTTTCCAAACTTGCTTATAAGTTTGTCCTGAATGATTAGCAATGATTTCATAAAGTTCCTTTTTCAACTTTTGAATTTCCTTTGCAGTAATTTCTATATCAGACGCTTGTCCACTTGCGCCACCCATTGGTTGATGAATCATCACCCTTGAATGTTTTAAGGCTGTTCGTTTTCCTTTGGCTCCAGCACATAAAATTACAGCACCCATAGAAGCAGCCATACCAGTACAAATAGTAGAAATATCACAATTAATATATTGCATAGTATCATAAATTCCAAGTCCAGCATATACACTCCCTCCTGGTGTATTTAGGTAAATCAAAATGTCTTTATCAGAGTCAAGTGAATCTAAATACAACAATTGTGCTTGAATAATATTAGCCACATAATCGTTAATTGGCACACCTAAAAAGATGATTCTGTCCATCATCAGCCGAGAAAATACATCCATTGTAGCAATATTTAATTGCCTTTCTTCAATAATAGTTGGTGAGATGTAATTACCATAGGCAGAGGTAAAATTATCTAATGAGATACTGCTAATGCCTCTGTGTTTTGTTGCGTACTTTTTAAAATCTTTTCCAAAATCCATAATATGTTATTTTTCTGATGCTAATTTAACAAAATCATCATAAGAAATATCTTTATCTACAAGTTTGAAATTAGCTTTATAAACAGTCAATGATTTTTGATCGTAAAGCTGGTCAATTATCTTCTTTCTTTCTTCTTCTTTTTTTAGGATACTATCTGCAATTTCAGCAAGTTTTTCATCATCTAAAACTGGCTGTCCGTATTGCATCATTTGCCCAGAAATAAGTGTTTTTGCATGCGATAGAATCTCTTCTTGTTTAATTTTAATATCAAAATTTTCATTGATTTTATTTTCAATTAGTTGCCATTTTAAGCTTTTAGAGTACATATCGTACTCACTTTCAATTTTCTCCAAGGTAATTGGCTCCTCAGAGGTTTGCACTAACCATCTTTTCAAAAATTCGTCTGGTATATCAAATTTAGTTTTTTCTAGAAGATGGAAAACTACATCATTTTTTAGCATTCTATCGCTTTCAGCCACAAAACTCATTTCTGCTTCTTCTTTTATTTTTGCTCGGAATGCTTTAAGCGTTTTTACATTTCCATCTCCATAAACTTTATCGAAAAGTTCTTTGTCCAATTTGGCTGGAGTTAGGCGATTGATATTTTTTACTGTGAATTGAAATTCTTCCGAGCTTAAATTATGAATTGCTTCATGCTTTACATTTAGCATTGCGCCCAAATCAGAGTGATTAGTAAATGCTTTCATCACATTTATTTTAAGAATATCTCCTGATTTTACACTAACAAATTGCTTCTTGATGTTTTTGTCAGCAATAAAATCCATGGAAACGGTTGCCTCATTTTTTATACCCTTTTCCATAATATTTCCATCTACATCTAGCTGCTCAATATTACAAAAAACCAAGTCACCTTCTTCCGATATTTCATTACTGCCCATTTTGCCATATCGCTTTGCAATATCATTACAATATTGGTTCAACAATTTTTCATCAGCCTTTATATTGTAATAATTCAGTTTGTCTTTTTTAGTGATTTTTACATTAAAATCAGGAGCTAAACCTATTTCAAATTCAAAATTAAACTCATTATCTTTCTCCCAATCAATTGCTTTTTCACTTTTCTTTGGCATTGGGCTTCCTAATACTTTTACTTTATTGTCCGTAATGTGTTTGTACATTTCATCTTGCAAAATTTTATTTACTTCTTCCACAGTTACAGCCGTTTTGTATTTTTTATTAATGATGGACATTGGCGTTTTGCCTTTTCTGAATCCGGGCATTACAGCCGTCTTTCGATAATCTTTCAGAATTTTATCTACATTTTCTCTGTAATCTTTTTCCACTACCTCCACTTTTAGAGTAGCTATTAGGTCTTTGGTTTTACTTTGTGTAACTTTCATAAAGTTAATAATTTTAAAAAGGCTTGCAAAAATACATATTTTATCTGATTGATAAAATCAAAATTAAAAAGAAAAAAATAGAACTTTTTACAGGATAAAATCTGATCTACGTAGGGAAAGAAAATTTAAAAGTAATTTTATATAGATTCTTGAAAACACAAATTTACATCTCATCATAATCAACAACAATATTTTCAGTAATAGGGTGCGATTGGCAAGTTAAAATATATCCTTGCGCTACTTCATCATCCGATAATGAAAAATTCTTATCCATAATTGCTTTGCCCTCCATTACTTTTGCTTTGCAAGTACAACATACTGCCCCTTTGCAGGAAAAAGGAACATCAGCACCAGCATCCATTGCAGCATCTAAAATACTTTGTCCGTTTGATGAAAGTTGAAACTCAAAATCATCCCCATCAATACTTACCAAAACATTGGCAGTGATGTCTTTTATTTGCTTTGTTGTTTCTTCCTCTTTTTTGGTAGTGGTAAATCGCTCAAAATGAATGTTGTTTTGCGCAACTTGATTTAATAATAACAACTCATTAGTTTGGTCAATCAAATCGCCAGGACCGCAAAGAAAATAAGCATCTGCTGATTTCAAATCTGGAAAAGTATGGAGTAATTGTTGAATATTATTTTTATCTAATCTTCCGTTAATTGTATTTACCATTTTCTCTTGTGAAAAAGCCCAATGGATTTTAAATCTATCTGGATTTACCTCTTGAAATGCTTTTAGTTCTTCAGCAAACATGCTTGAGTCCATAGTTTTATTACCATAAATAAGTGTAAAATTAGAATTGTTATTATTTAGCAAAATCGTTTTTATCATGGAAAAGATAGGCGTAATTCCGCTACCGGCACAAATACCAACAATGTGAGTTTTCTTAGTACTGTCCAATACGAAATTTCCTGTTGGCGGCATAACTTCTAAATTATCTCCCTCTTTTAACTCATTGCATAAAAAAGAGGACATTTTCCCAGTTTCCACTTTTTTTACGCCAACACTAATGCCTTCCTCAATACTGCTACAAATAGAATAAGCACGCCTAACCTGTTCACCACCAATTTGATGTTTTATAGTAATATATTGACCAGCTTTAAAGTTGAATTTTGATTCTAAGTCGGCTGGAATCTCAAATTTTAATTCGACAGCATTAGCAGTTAATGCACGGATTTTACTAACTTTAAGAGGGTAAAATGAATTCATTAATTAAAAAAATTTTCGCAAAAATATAATTTTAAGGATTAACAAAGGGAGTTTAGAAAAAATATCAATGCTATAACACATATTTTGAATAAATTTGCAACAATTATTTACAAAAATATGAACGACAAATTATTTCAAGAACGCATTGATGCCGAAAAGAAAATCGAACCAAAAGATTGGATGCCGGAAGATTACCGCAAGCATTTAATCCGCCAGATTTCTCAGCATGCACATTCAGAGGTAATTGGCATGCAACCAGAAGGAAATTGGATATCTAGAGCTCCATCACTTAGGGCAAAAATGATATTATTGGCCAAAGTACAAGATGAAGCTGGGCATGGTTTATACCTCTATTCAGCTTGTGAAACTTTAGGCATTAGCAGAGAAGAATTAGTAAAACAATTACATGATGGAAAAGCAAAATATTCTTCCATTTTTAATTATCCAACATTAAGTTGGGCTGATATGGGAGCAATTGGTTGGCTAGTGGATGGAGCTGCCATTGTAAATCAAGTTTCTCTGCAAAGAACTTCTTACGGACCTTATGCTAGAGGAATGGTAAAAATCTGTAAAGAAGAGAGTTTTCATCAGAGACAAGGTTATGAAATAATGGCTGAAATGGCAAAAGGAACTCCTGAACAAAAAGCCATGGCACAAGATGCTCTGAACCGTTTTTGGTGGCCTTCTATTATGATGTTCGGTCCACAAGATTCTGATTCCCCAAGAACAGGAAATGCTATGAAATGGAAAATTAAGCGACAGTTTAATGACGAATTAAGGCAAAATTTTATTGACCAAACTGTAGGACAAGCTGAAGTTATAGAACTTATAATTCCAGATAAAGATTTAAAATGGAATCAGCAGAGAGAACATTATGACTTTGGTGAAATGGATTGGGTTGAATTCTGGAGTGTAGTAAACGGAAATGGCCCTTGCAACAAACAAAGACTGGATCATCATAAAAAAGCACATGATGAAGGAGAATGGGTGCGTAATGCTGCTAAAGCATACGCTAAAAAACAAGAATTAGTAGCAAATTAAATTATAGAATTATGGCTGAAAACGCAACAGTTTGGGAAGTATTTATTCAGAGTAAAAATGGCTTAGCCCACAAACATGCCGGAAATGTTCATGCTAGTGATAAAGTAATGGCATTGGAAAATGCAAGAGAACTATACACCAGAAGAAATGAAGGAAGTTGTATTTGGGTGGTAAAAGCAACTGATATTGTTTCCTCAGAATCGGAAGATAGTGAGGCATTTTTTGATCCATCAAACGATAAAATGTATCGTCATCCTACTTTTTATACCATGCCTGAAGGTTCAAAACATATATAAAAATGAGTAATTTATTTACCTATACTTTACGAATTGCCGATAGTTCCTTAATTTTAGGACAAAGAATGGCTCAGTGGTGCGCTAAAGGGCCAACCTTGGAAGAAGACATTGCGCTTTCTAACATTTCATTAGACATGTTCGGGCAAGCCAATGGATTTTATGAATATGCTGCCCAATTAGATGGCACAAAATCGGCAGATGATTTGGCTTTTCTCAGGAATGAAAGAGAGTTTTTTAACCATCAAATGGTGGAAATAGAAAATGGACATTTTGGACATACCATCACCCGTAATTATCTGCATGATGCTTTCAACCTTTTGTTCTATACCAAACTTTCTGAAAGCAAAGATGAAACACTATCAGCATTGGCTACAAAATCCTTAAAAGAAGTGAAATATCATTTACGTCATTCTACAAATTGGCTTATTCGATTGGGTGATGGAACAGAGGAATCTAACAAAAAAGTGCAAGAATCATTAGAACAAATTTGGCAATTTACTGCTGAACTTTTTGAGATGGATGAAATCGATACTGAACTTGTAAATGCTGGAATTGGAGTGGATAATGCTGCACTGAAACTTGAGTGGGATGAGATTGTAAACACTACCCTTAAAAAAGCAAAACTCAGCCGCCCAAAAGATGTATATATGGCAACTGGCGGTAAAAAGGGAATGCACACAGAATATCTTGGTTTTCTACTAGCGGAAATGCAATATTTACAAAGAGCATATCCTGATGCAAAATGGTAAAATAAATAAAATATGGGAACTACTAAATATCGTTCCTGACCCTGAAATTCCTGTAATTTCAGTAGTGGAATTAGGCGTTATTCGTGATGTCACTTTCAGTAATAATAACTATATCATTTCCATTACTCCTACCTATTCGGGCTGTCCTGCTGTAAAAGCTTTTCAGGATGACATTAAAACTTGCCTTAAGGAAAATGACATTAGTAATTTTGAATTAAAAATAGTCTATTCTCCTGCTTGGACTACCGATTGGATGACGGATGCAACCAAGGAAAAACTGAGGAAATACGGTATTGCCCCTCCATCAGATACTGTAATATGTCCTCAATGCAATTCTGAAAAAACTACTTTAATTAGTGACTTTGGCGCAACTGCTTGCAAAGCACTTTACAAATGCTCTGATTGTTTGGAGCCCTTTGAATTTTTCAAGTGCATTTAAGATTTTATTTTTCGTATTTTAGCACATTAAATTTTTAAGAAATGATTCAATTTGAAATAAAAGAAGGAGTAGGTAAAATCACCTTAAACCGTGCAGATAAATACCATGCTTTTGTAAGAGAAATGGCTTTGCAACTGCAAGATGTATTGGATAAATTCAATGATGAGAAATCGGTTAGAGCCATCCTAATTACAGCCACTGGAAAAGCCTTTTGTGCCGGACAAGATTTAGGGGAAGCAACCGACCCAAACGGACCAGATTTAACTCAAATTGTTCAGGAACACTATAACCCAATTATACGAAAAATACGCAATATAGAAAAACCTATTGTGGCGGCAGTAAATGGAGTTGCTGCTGGAGCTGGGGCAAGTATTGCCTTAGCTTGCGATATAGTAGTAGCTACAGAAAGTGCCACATTCATTCAGGCATTTAGTAAAATAGGATTGATACCAGATAGCGGGGGCACTTTCTTTTTACCAAGATTGATTGGTATGCAAAAAGCAGCAGCACTTATGATGACTGCAGAGCCAGTTTCTGCTAAGGATGCAGAAAAAATGGGAATGATTTACAAAGCATTTTCAGACGAAAGTTTTAAGCAGGAAAGTTGGAAATTAGTAAGTAAATTAGCTGGGATGCCAACCAAAGGTTTGGGACTTACCAAACGATTATTAAACGCTTCCTATTCTAATAATTTGGAAGAGCAATTAGACATGGAAGATAAATGTCAAACTATAGCAGGAAATACTACTGACTTTAAGGAAGGGATAGAAGCATTTTTTGAAAAAAGAAAACCAAACTTTAAAGGAGAATAAGATGAAAAAAATAAGTGTAATTGGTGCTGGGACAATGGGAGCAGGAATTGCTCAGATTGCTGCTACAAATGGTCATGAGGTTTGCCTTTATGATTCCTTTGATGGAGCAATAGAAACAGCTGAAGCTAAGCTCAAAAAAATACTTAATAGATTAGTTGAAAAGGAAAGAATCACTCAGCAAGAAAATGAAACAATTCTAGAAAAAATTAATTTCACAAAAGATATAAAAGAAGTTTCGGGGAGCGGATTGGTTATTGAAGCTATCATTGAAAATTTGGATATCAAACAAAAGGTTTTTGCTGAAATTGAAAGTTTGGTAGATGAGGATTGTATAATTGCATCTAACACCTCCTCCCTTTCAATTGCATCTATTGCTTCTGCTTGTAAAAAGGCAGAAAGAGTTGTGGGGATTCACTTTTTTAACCCTGCTCCACTAATGCCACTTGTCGAAATTATACCTGCTGTGCAAACTTCAGAAGACACTTTAAATAAAGTAAAATCAATTATTGATTCTTGGGAGAAATTAACTGTTATTGCAAAAGACACCCCTGGTTTTATTGTAAATAGAGTTGCTCGTCCTTTTTATGGGGAGGCAATTCGAATTTATGAAGAAGGTGTTGCAGATTTTGCTACTATCGATTGGGCAATGCGTGAGATTGGTGGTTTCCGTATGGGACCATTTGAACTTATGGATTATATAGGGAACGATATTAATTATACCGTAACAGAAACTGTGTTTTCATCCTTTTATTTTGATTCACGATACAAACCTTCTTTCACACAAAAGAGAATGATGGAAGCTGGATATTTGGGCAAAAAATCAGGAAGAGGATATTATGATTATTCTAA
>DUAL01000309.1:8657-10361 GCA_012960835.1 Flavobacteriales bacterium
ATCCGAAAGGATTACTCGCTTGGACGGATGAAATTGGCTTAGAAAATGTACTAAAACAACTGGAAGATTTACAAGCAGAATACGGTGAAGACAGGTACCGACCTTCTCCACTATTAAAGAGAATGGTAAAGGAAAATAAAACTTTTTATTAAAAATGTATCCTAATAAAAATTTAGCAAAAAAAGTAGTAGATAAAATGATGGGGGGAGATGCTTTTAGCCAATGGCTTGGTATTGAAGTTTTAGAAATATCTGAAGGATACTGCAAGCTACAAATGACCGTAAGAGAAGAAATGACTAATGGATTTAAAATTGCGCATGGTGGAATTGCTTACTCTTTAGCTGATAGCTGTTTAGCTTTTGCTGCAAACTCAGATGGTGTGCAATCTGTATCTGTTGAGACATCTATTTCTTACACCAAAAAAGTAGTGAGTGGTGATATGCTTACAGCTACTGCAAAAGAGATAAAAAAAAGTGAGAAAACAGGATTTTACCACATTACAATTACAAACCAAAATAATATTGAAATTGCTCATTTTAAAGGTACTGTTTATCGTACTGGAAAAGAATGGTTTCCAAATAACTAAATTACTTTAAAACAATGAAAAAACTACTTACACTTTTATTTTGCTTACCAATTATTGGATATGGGCAAATTAATGTTGGAAACAACCAAATTATATGCTTAGGTGATACTGCAGAGGTAATTGCATCATTACAAGGAGGAAGTCAAGGTGCTGGCATGGATACTGTAATATGTGGAGTTCATGCTTCAAATTATACATCAAATCTTACTAGAGGATTTCATTTTCAGGCACAATCTTCATTTATTATTACTGGATTAATGTGTGCTACTGAAAATTCAGGACCTGGATATAATCAATCTGTTCAATTCGTGATATTCGGCGATTCTCTAGGGGGAGCATGGAACTCTTATCCGCCAACAACTACTGGAGTTGCTTTTACAACTCTTTTTTCTTCCATTGATGATACTACTGCAAATTATATGTTGTGTAATATAAGCATTGACTCAGGACAATATTATGGTATAATAGGAGTCAGACACGCAGCAGGAGCAGGAACTGCTGGACAAGGTTATAATTCTTATAGTGCTACTACTGGGGCTAATGTAATTATTGATGGTAACCCTACACAATTAAATAGATTGTATTATCAAAATGGTTTAGCAGGTGGAGTGGCCCCAACTGGCAGTTTTCTTGGAACTACAGGACAATTAGGTAGAGTACATATGCTTACAGGTGGTGGTGTAAATTGGTATGATGTAAGCAATGGTCAGATGATAGGCGGTGGAGATACTCTTTTTTACGCTCCTACTCAATCTACTTTTGTAGCAGGAGTAATTACTGATAGTACTGGACAGATTCATTCAGATACTATGCTTATTGATGTTTTAAATACAAATATTTCTACAACTGGTTTTTCATTATGTAATGGACCTATCGTACTTACAGCTCCAAGTAATTTTGCGACTTACAATTGGAGTAACGGAGCTTCTACATCTTCTGTATTAACTGTAAATACTCCTGGTAGTTATTATGTTAACTGTATAACAGCTAATGGTCTTTCTTGTCAATCTGATCCAGTTACTATTTATGCTGGAACAATACCAATAACTTTATCAACTCCTGATTCTGTATTTATTTGTCAAGGGGATACTCTTTTGATAGCTGGTCCTACTGGCTTT
>DUAL01000310.1 GCA_012960835.1 Flavobacteriales bacterium
TCCATACCTAAATGGGAATGAATCTAGATTTGCATGTCCGTTGCCTTGTACTTTTACTATCATAATTGTTGTTTTTTATTAGTGAGTTAATGATTTCTTATATCTGTGACCAACTGTAATAATTCTATTTTCATTAGTCGTTATAAGGGCGTAAGCACTTTTAAGGTTTTTAATACCTTTGTACTCTTGTTCTAATTTTTCCCGCACTTTTCTTGGGAAGCACAAAACTGCCGTTCCATTATTCTTGTATGTCTTTTTTCCATACTGAAGTAGCAAATCAACCGTCTCGTTTTTAATGCCTCGTTGTTGCTGTCTCGTTTCAGCATGTTTTGTTTTGTACATAAATATTTTCTTTTTCATTTTTTATACCTCTGTAATTATTAATAAAGTGTCTGTTTGCGCAGCGTAGGAACAGACAGTCCTATGGTATGACAATAGGCTGCTTACTCACAGGGGGCGAGCATTATCTATTACTATTTTTTTTATCAATTGGGGCAATGCTTCCGTCCCAATTCACCATCAAATCTATATCAAGTTCTTCTAAGTTGTTATTCCACTCTTGAATAAATTTATACTCAAACTCAGTTAATTTTCTGTCAAAAAACTCATCTATTACATCATAACCCATCATCTCAATATCACCTTGAAGCAGTTCATCTTGAGCAAAAATATCTATCTTGAATTTTTCAACTTCCTTTCCAAAATCAAAAAAATGCGTCAACCCTTCAAATGAAAGCTCTGTTTGAATTTGCTCCATTTTTCTTTGAAACACAACTAATTTATAATAATCAATATATGTTTTTTCCTTGAGCTCTACCAAGGTGTCATTCAATGCTTTTTCAATAATCTTGGAAATCGTAAAAGAATAACCATGCACAATATCAGAGTCTTTTGACGCATCACTTAATGCCGACATGACTATTTCTGACACTCTTGCACTTGCAACTTTTTTACTATCTGTTTTGTACGGAACTTGTTTTTCTAAAAAACCCATCTTGTTTGTTTGTTTTGTTAACTTGGAATCTATCATACCATAAAAATCAACTATGTAAAGTGTATATGTTGTGATACACAATAGCAATACAATATAATCCTATAATAATAAACAATAAAAAAGCACCAATAAAGGTGCTTTTTATAAATTTAGTTAATTGTCTGACTAATGATCAATTTTTCGGAATGTTAAATTAAACCTTAAGTCTTTAACTTTTTTTCTTTTAGGGGCAGAGTGTTCCCAGTGGTGCTGAAGCTCACCTTTCATGATTAATAGTGTTCCATTTTTTAAAGGGATTTTAATTTTTTCAGTGTTGTCATCATTGCGCCGAATTATAAAATCCCGTGTTGCTCCAAAATTAACAGAGCCAATAACAGGGTTAACTCCTAACTCCTTCTCAGCATCAGTATGCCAATTAATATAATCTTCACCGTCTCGATACCAATTCATTAAAACGCTATTAAACTTAATATCAACTGTCTTTTCAATTTCTTTTTTAATGTATTCTAGTCCCTCATTCCAGTCATTAGGCTGTAAAGTTAAGCCAGAGTATGTGTATGGCTTATCACTATCTCCATACCATGCGGAGTAACGTGGTAAATAAACCTCCTTGCCATACATTTGTAATTTATCATGTCGCCACTTTATATTTTTAAACTTAACTGTTTCAAGCATACCCTCCTCCAATTCTCTCCAGTTTGTATCTTGTGACAATCCAGAATCATTTTCTAAAAAGTATTCAACACTTCTAGCACTAACCTTTTCATTGAAAAAAT
>DUAL01000311.1 GCA_012960835.1 Flavobacteriales bacterium
ACTTCTTTAGGAACCTCTACTTCTTTAATTTTGGTTACAATCTTAGGATTTCTGAGTCTTTTTCTAAGTCTTCTTAAAGTTAGCATTAAGGCTTTAATAATTCGACTTTTAGCGTGTTTTTTGGCAGGATATCCGTGTACAGGGTGTTTCAGAATGTATGCACCAAATGCTAGGGAAACACCTATGGTTGACACAATTAAAGCTAAAGAACCGAACCAGAAAAAGGCAACATTATCAGCCTCAGTTCTGGTTACATCGGAAGCCCTATCTTTTTCATACCAGCCCATTGCAATTCGATATACTTGAGAGTTAGCGGCTGCATTATCAATCTGAGTTTTTTTAACTCCTTGTTTTTCGATAAACTCATCTTTATCTGCATACAAGAGTTCGATAGTAGCATCCTTGTTTTCAAATGCTGCCTCCATTTTCGCTCTCTTTCTTTCTATTATGGATAAAGACTCCGCATATGATCCAAGACGTATATCAATATTTTCATCAATAGTTTTAATTTTCAGATTATCACTTTGTGCTAGAGCTACCTTGATTTTCAATTGAGTAATTTTTGTATTATTTTCAGAAATTTTATTATTAGTATCATTTCTTATGTTTTCTATTTCTCTTCTTGTTTTGCTTGATGCAGTTACTCCTACCGAGTTTGCGTTCATTAGCTTATCAATCTGTTGCTCTTTTCTGTCTATATCTTTATTCCATTGTGGAATATCTGTTGAAAACAACCCCCCAAGAAAGTCGCCAGATAATTTTTCTTCTTTTCTTGCTATTTTTTCCTCTATTCTTAATATTTCATTCCGTAATGCATCTATTTGTTTATTTTGATTTATTGTTACTTGCCTTGCATTGGCAGACTCTTCTGTAATGGAAATCCCTAAATCCGCCTGTAACTGACCAATACTGGTTTGACTTTGACTTTCAATTTGTTTATTTTCTTGTTGTAGAATCTCTATTTGGTTATATGCAGATGAATTTGTACTCTTATATAATGCATTTTTTTGATTAGTATAATTTTCTATGTCAAAGTCCTTATTCTGCTTTGCAGATTGAAGCATTTCATTGATAGTAAACTTGATAGATTCCTCTGTTTGACTTTCTAATCTGAAAATACGATTACTAGTGTCTTTTAATTTATCATTAATGACTTCTAATTGTTTTTGAGGCGCTCTTACTTGTTGCGTAATATTGTTATATTGCATTTCTAAACCTATGATTAAGGTTTCGAATGTTATGAATGTGATACTTAATAGAACAAATGAATATACTATTTTTACTAATGGCTTTCTATTCATATAGACAAGATATGCAAATGGTATTTTTAGTAATTCCGCTACAGCAATCATAACGAATGGCAATGCTGCAATAAATAAACTAAACAATTGAATTACTGGGAAAACACCTTCATTTTCAGCAAGAAGAAAAAGATAGCTTGCATAACCCTGTGACCAAGCAATAGTTAATCCAATGGTCGCTGCAATAATTTCAACTACCCAAGCTGTAAAATATAATTTTTTACCCGTTCTAAGTCTTTCCTCTTTAGTAGATTTTTCCTCGATTTCTTGTTCTATGTAAGTCATTATTCATTCCTTATTTTTTTAACCAAACTCCAAATGATGCTAAAAATATAACGATAGACAATAAACATTAAAGAATCAAACTAAACTGTTGCAACCAGTCTATTGCTCATATTTTTCCTATTGGAATCTAAATTTATTTCCATCACAAGTCCTCAACAACATAGGGCCTGTAGGT
>DUAL01000312.1 GCA_012960835.1 Flavobacteriales bacterium
ATTATGAGATGATAGATTACCTTCATCTAATAATCTATCTACAGAAGGGGTGTCTACTAATAAATGCTCTACACCTAAGTTTACAATGTACTCCATTGCATCAATACTAAAAAATGACGGTGTCTCCTTCATGTAATCTCTACTTTTTTTGCTCTCATAATTTGGTAGTGTCCGTATAATCAATCCTCTCAAAAACTTAGAATTTACATCTTTTAGATGCAATTCCAAATCTTCTTTTGTGATGACTAAATTCTCAGTGTTTAAGATAGGAATATAATTCTCATTAGTCATTTTTGGAGTAATAGAAATAAGAGAAGAAGGGATCATTTCCTCATTTAAAGAGGATAAAATATCAATTCTTTCATCCGTAATATGACCAATACATTCAGTATGGGTTCCGTTACAGTGTATAGTGAAACTATAGGTTTCAAAATTACAAGGACCGCCTTTTCGGGTGTCTCCAATAAATTGTCCATCTTGAAAAGGTTTCGAACTCGCTCTCTCTACTCCATAAGTATTGGGTTGTTCTCCATTAAAATTTAGTGGAATTGAAATATCAATTCCTTTTGAGAAATCAACATTATATTTTTTATTTCCAATTTCAACTTCCGCTTTCATTATATGAAATCTTCTTTTTTCATATTTAGCCAATTCAGAGCATTTGTAGAGAGTAATTTCTCTTTTACTTTTATTGGGAAAGGCATTCCATGTATCAATTTTCCAGGCTCTAATTCTCCAAGGGGAAAAGGATAATCTGTTCCCATTGCCACTTTGTCTTCCCCAATAAGTTCCACAATATATTCTAACATTTTATCATCATGAACCAAAGAATCCAACCAAAATTCTCCCAAATAATCTTTCGGATTTACATTATTATCCACCGCTACCAAATCAGGTCGAACATTAAATCCGTGTTCAATTCTACCAATTGTTGCAGGGAAAGAACCTCCGCCATGAGCAAATGCAACTCTTAGTTTTGGTAGTTTTTCGAACACTCCGCTAAAAATCATAGAACAAATGGCAAGGGAAGTTTCCATTGGCATACCTACTAGCCAAGAGAGCCAATATTTATCCATTTTCTCTTTGGCCATCCACCACCAAGGATGAACAAAAAGAGACATATCCAACTCTTCACAAGCTTCATAAATAGGGAAAAAGGCAGGCTCGTCCAAGTTTAAATCATTGATGTGTGAACCAATTTGAATACCTTTCATCCCAATGGATTTGCACCTTTCTAATTCTTTAATTGCAAGCTTAGTGTCTTGCATGGGGATGTTGCCGAGTCCTACAAATCTATTTGGAGATTTGTCAACCACTTTTATTAAATCGTCATTTATAAATTTTGAAATTTCCAAGCCATCTTTTGGGCTGGTCCAATAGGAAAACATTACCGGAACGGTTGATAAAACCTGAACATCTATATTTTGAAGATCACACTCTTTTATTCTTTGCTTACCATCCCAACAATTAGATTCTACTTCTCTGAAAAACTGATCGTTCATCATCATTTTTGCACAACACGGTTTGTGGTGCTCCAATTGAACAAACTCCCCATAACCAAATTTTTTGTTGAAATCCGGAATATTTTTAGGCAAAATATGAGTATGAATATCTATAGTAAAGAGTTTCTCCATCTTAAATAAATCGCTCGTCCACCTCCATTTTTACCCCACATTTATCACAAGTTCTTAACTCATCCGAACCATAAAATTCTTTAAATCTGGGCTGAAAATCTTTTTCTACATTATTTAATTTAAAGCT
>DUAL01000313.1:0-1470 GCA_012960835.1 Flavobacteriales bacterium
ATGTGGGGCTTGATGTTGTGAAAAGGGTAAATCTATTTAAGGACAATCTTTTCTTTTACCAGTTCCGTCAAATTCTACACAACCACCACCGCTTAAACTAAAGGGCTCGTCGCAAGCCGCTCGTAAAACTCATTCCAATTAGAATTACTACTGCGACAGGAACAATGGTAGAACCTACAATATATTTTAATCTTCTTTTACTAACAGTATTTAAATAAGCCTTTTCATATATTTCTTTTTCTTTATGATTAAGATTAAGTTTTTCAAAGTCAGTTTTATCTTTTGATTTTAAGGCAAGGTAAGAAATTCCTGAGATTCCTACAACAGATAATAAAGATAAAGTAGAAAATACATCCGACTCACTCCACTTTTTTTTACCTGTAAGAGCAATGCCGATGGAAAGTCCGCCAATTACTAAAGGGCAATACAGAATCCAATGTCCCATACTTTTATTATATTTTGCATCATAAATTCCTTTTTCTTTAGCACTAAGTGCTTGATAGTCTTCAAGAGCTAAGGAGTACTTCACATTGCTAACATCATATAGAATTTGACCATCTTTTAATTCTAAGCTTTCAATTTGTTTAAGAGAGAATGGCTGTAAAGCGAAGGCATCTTTAGTTTTAAAAAACACTTTATCTCCTTCAATTTTGGAATATTCTCCAAAGTATGTAGTACCATCTTTCAAAACTAATTTATCAAAATCAGTCTGTGCCCACACAATACCTGTAATCAAAAGTAAAACTATATACCTAACCATATCCAAATCTACTCATCATCCTTTAAAATAAATACTACAAGAATGTGTGTCAGCCTTTTATATCCGACCCTACCCCGCCTTACTTGTCCCCTACCTTACCACTTTTTAGTTGAAACTGAATGGCCAGTGACAGGTCCAGTGGTTTCAGTACATTACAGGGCTTTTTATCATTAATCAGACTAATTCAGGCTATAAGCAAAAAACCCCGCTACTGCGAGGCTAATTATTGTTATGGGTTGACATCTACAGTTGTTTCCCGCCAATTCAGGGTGAGCCCGGAAAGCCGTCCCAGTCACCAAATAAGTCAAAGTCACTCATTGCTTGTAAATATAATAAACAGACCAATATACCTGTACAGACAACAGTGGTACAAACCACTTCACTCCGCCTTTCTCTTTTTATCTTATAATAAACTTGTTTGTAGTATAATCTATCATACTCATTCACCAAAGATTTAGGATAACTAAATTTCTCAAAAACTCCATTATTTTCTTCATCATATATTGCTTTTTCTTTAGTACTTAATTTTTGATATTCTTCAAGAGTTAAACTTTTTACTTTGCTATCAAGAACCGCGACTCGCCCATCTTTTAATTCTAATCTCTCAATTTGTTTAACAGAAATTGGTTGGAAAGCGAATGCATCTTTAGGTTTAAAAAATACTATCTTTCCTTCAATTTTTGAATATTCTCCCAAATATGTAGTACCAT
>DUAL01000313.1:1505-1757 GCA_012960835.1 Flavobacteriales bacterium
CAAAACTAATTTATCAAAATCAGTCTGTGCCCACACAATGCCTGTAATCAAAAGTAAAACAATATATCTACGCATCTCCAAATCTACACATCATCCCACAAACAAAAAACCCCACGAATGCGAGGCTTTATGTTGAATAATTATTAACTAATCATCAGTTTATGATTCTTTTTTCCCGCCATGGTCTGATATCAATTTCCAACTACCTTTAACATTCATAAGAATATCTGTCCACCTACCTTTTGAAGTTGT
>DUAL01000314.1 GCA_012960835.1 Flavobacteriales bacterium
AGTTGGTGCCAAATAACCATCTGCCGTTCCTGTAGCTGCAATGTTATCATCTGACCAAATATGCATTCTAAATCCGTACTGGGTAGTATCTCCTACCAATGTTTCATCAAAAACAGCAACTTGTCCTTTGGAAAACATGGTACAATAATCATCATTTGTATAATCCATATAGTTCATAAACATTTCGCCTGCAGGATTTAAAGAATCTGCCTGACATCCGTAAAAAGTACCAGATGGCAAACCAACATGCCAAGGAAACTTGGAAGGATTTGGGGTAGTAGGATCTGCTCCAGGATCAGTAGTAAAGCCGTTTGAAGTATGTTGAGGTGGCGTATCAAAAACGCCATCATCTCCACAACTTCCACCACCACAATCCCAAGTATGACACAAACCAAGCCAATGCCCAACTTCATGGGTTAAAGTAGTGGACTGAATATCGTCCATTTCACCATATAATATCACTATCCCATCAGTTGACATACCGCCCCATGGGAATTGAGCATACCCTAAAGTAGTTCCTGAATTATTTGAGTTAATTTTACTCACCACCCAAATATTTAAATACTGATAAGAGTTCCAATAACTCAACGATTTAACAAGATTATTTGGCTCCGTTCCATTTGTATATTCGGACTGAACCCTTACAATACCATTAGTAGAATTGCCCAAAGGGTCTAATCTTGCCAAGCGAAATTCTACATTTCCTACCCCCCTTAAAGCTGCAAAAATATCAGGAGTTTTCGGATAGCCACTTTGGAAGGCTAAGAATTTATTTGACTGCCCGTTAACATTCTTATTTAGTGCATTCAATGCATTTTGTATATCAGAGTCAGAAATATTTGCATTTCCCATATTGTGAATGACATGCACAACAACAGGGATTATCCGCTTGCCTTCAACTGTTTTTTTCCTTACAATATTTTGTAAAAAAGTTTTATTTGATTTTTCTAATTCAGCATTTTGCTGCTCCAAACTCTTGTAGAAATCAGGATATTTATTCATGTCATCTTGAAGATATCCTTTATACGAACCACAAACACCTTGCCCGAAAGAGATGCCTGATAAGAATAGTGTGCTAAAAATAAGGAATAAAATTCTTTGTTTCATTTGTAGTAATGTTTTAAATTTCAAGGAAACAAATATAGCAATTATCCTTTAAAAACAATTAGTGAGAAATTGAAATAATAAAATTTCTAAAAAAGATGTTTCTCTGCATGATAAGAGGAGCGAACTAATGGACCACTTTCCACAAAGCGAAAACCCATTTCTAATCCTATTTCTTTTAGCTTTTGAAATTGTTGTGGATTTACAAATTCTACAACTTCCAAGTGTTTTGTAGTTGGTTGTAAGTATTGTCCCATAGTAAGTACAGACACCCATACCTCTCTTAAATCATGCATTGTTTCTATAATTTCATTCTCTGTTTCTCCAAGACCGAGCATTATTCCAGATTTGGTTTTCATTCCTCCTTCTTTTAATATCTGAAGCGTTTTTAAGCTTCTATCATATTTTGCTTGTATGCGCACTTTTTTAGTGAGTCGCCTTACTGTTTCCAGATTGTGTGAAACAATTTCAGGTTTTACTTCTATTATTTTTTGAATTTGATTGGCATTTGCTTTAAAGTCAGGAATCAAAGTTTCTAAAGTTGTAGTTGGGCTTATATTTCTAATCTCATTGATGGTCATGGCCCAAATTTCAGACCCTCCATCTTGCAAATCGTCCCTGTCCACAGAGGTGATTACCGCATGTTTTACCTTCATTAAACGAATGGAGTCTGCCACTCTTTTGGGTTCGCTATAATCAGCTGCTAAAGGGCGACCAGTTGCCACTGAGCAAAACCCGCAGGAGCGCGTGCAAATATTTCCTAAAATCATGAAAGTAGCCGTACCTTCTCCCCAACATTCTCCAATATTTGGGCAATGCCCACTTTCGCAAATGGTATGCAAACTATTGCCTTTTACAAGGGATTTTACTTGCTTGTAAGCTTTGCCTGTTGGTAGTTTTACCTTTAGCCAGTTTGGTTTTCGTAATGTAATTTGTTTTACCATTTTTTACCGAAAAAGAAATTCATATTTATATAAAAGCTAAGAAAGGTTTTTTTGTTTTTGGTAATCGCCATAACGGGCAGTTCTTTCCCTAAAGCATCCCCAACTATGTCATTATTCCCAATTTTGAAAGCATCCAAACTAACACCAGCTTCAATGGAGCGAATAACATCATCTTTTTTGGAAAATTCAAAGCTAAATCCTGCTTTCAAATAGCTACCAACTTGCAATTGCATCTCATCAAATCCTTTAAAATAGGAAGCACGACCATATATATTGTAAGGCGAATGCTCTACTGGGTTATATTTTTCAGTTTCTACATAAAACTCATTGGTGATGTCATCCGCATAAAGTATCTCCAAATAAACTGGTTTCAAAAATGCCAAACTTACTCCTACTACCCCAACAGCACTCACCATAATACCTCCAAAATCTGGCTTGTCAAATAGAATAAGTTGCTTACCAAAACCGCTTCTTAAAAGAAAAGTAGAATTTTGTTTGCCATAATCGTATCCTTTGGAATCGCTAAAAAAAGTATTGATGGTTTTTACTTGTTTGGGGTGCTTCATGCTAACAATGTCTAGCTCCAAAAAATGTTGCCATTTTACATTTTCGTTCCAAACTCTTCTACCGTGAACTCCCCATCCTAAAGAATGCACATTCACCCCAAAATTTCTTTCATGTTTGTATAAAATCTTTTTAGTGCGTTTTAGTGGTTCTTGCGAAAAAACAAAATAGGGGATAAAAAACAATAACATGAAGTAGGTTTTCTTCATATAAATAGATTGAAAAATTAGACCTTTACTTCAGTATTTTTATCCATACTCCCTTCACCAGGACAGTTCTCATAAATACCACAGGAACTAAGAGAAAAAAGAAAAAGGAGAAATAGAGAAACAAAAAATAATTTTTTCATGTTTTGTAATTTGGAGCAAAAATAAGCATTTATATAGTTAAAATACCTCTTTTCGCTATTAGATTTTTTATCTTTGAACAATACTTTTTAATAACAAATGGAAAATATAAATCCGGAAATTGAACAAAGCTGGAAAGTGGTATTATTAAAGGAGTTTAATAAAGATTATTTTATAAAATTAAAACAATTTTTGCTGGATGAAAAAAAACACCATAGTATTTACCCTAAAGGGAAAGACATCTTTAATGCTTTTAATTATACGTCTTTTGACAGGGTGAAAGTGGTAATTTTAGGGCAAGATCCTTATCATGGAATGGGGCAAGCACATGGATTATCCTTTTCAGTACCTGATGGCGTAAAGCAGCCGCCATCACTCAAAAATATTTTTAAAGAAATAGCTTCTGATTTGAATTTACCACTTCCTGAAACTGGGAATTTATCTCCTTGGGCAACGCAAGGGGTGTTGCTTTTAAACGCTACTTTGAGTGTGCGAGTAAAGCAAGCGGGTTCACATCAAAAAAAGGGGTGGGAAGAATTTACTGATTCCGTAATTCAAAATATTTCCCAGAAAAAAGAAGGTGTAATATTTTTACTTTGGGGGCGTTTTGCTCAAGATAAAGCAGAACTTATTGATAAAAACAAACATCACATTTTGACTGCCCCTCACCCCTCTCCTTTTTCGGTTTACAGAGGTTTTTTTGGCTGCAAGCATTTTTCAAAAACCAATAAATTATTGGCCGAGCAGGGATTAAAAGAAATTGATTGGAAGATATGATAAAAAGAATTTTACTTATAACATTTTTATTTTTTGCATTGGCTTGTTTTGGGCAAGAGCAGATGATAGAAATAGCAAAAAATTACATAGAAAATAAATGCGACAAAAGCTTTGATGAAGTTTTGTTGGTAAGTGTAAAGGATCAAAAAATGTATCATACTAAGCAAGGGAAAGTGTTAAGTGAGTATGTGATTTCAAGTTCAGTATATGGAGAAGGAAGCAAGGATGGAAGCAACAAAACACCTCTTGGATTGCACAAAGTAAAATCAAAATTTGGCGACAAAACGCCAATAAATGG
Source organism: Flavobacteriales bacterium (assembly GCA_012960835.1). Lineage (GTDB taxonomy): Bacteria > Bacteroidota > Bacteroidia > Flavobacteriales > BACL11 > DUAL01. The sequence goes on from DUAL01000314.1 coordinate 4,035, forward strand.
TAAAATGATTGGTAGGGTTTTTTATGGTAAAATCGCGACTATATATACAGGCAATACCAAAAGCAAAACAGATGATGTATTAAGTAGAATACTTTGGTTGGAGGGAATGGAAGAAGGATTAAATAAAGGAGAGGGAATTGACTCCTACTCGCGCTACATTTACATCCACGGCACCTCAGAAGAGGGGCAACTAGGCAAGCCCGCCTCACACGGCTGTATAAGAATGAAAAATAAAGAAGTAATAGAGTTGTACGAGAAAATTAAAATTGGTACATTAGTGCTTATTTTATAATTCAAAAAAATACTTATGGAATATTTAGTTTTAATTGTTTTAGTTGCCGGATTTGCTTTGGTTTATTTTAAAAAAGCAGAAGTCAAAAATGAAAATTCACCAGAACTTTTATTACAATTGAATGATGCTTTGCGCAAAGAAATTCAGGAAATAAGAAAAGAGGTTGGGGATAATGCCGAAAAAGGGCGAAAAGAAATTGAAACAAAATTGCAAGACATCAATAAAGGGATTAGCACTTTTCAAGAAAGCTCCAAAGAAGACATGCAAAAGCAATTTGCATCATCCAATAAAGTAATAAAGGAAGTGACGGCTGAGCTGGAAAAAATAAAAGGCACCAATGAGCAAGTATTGGGTTTTGCCAACCAAATGAAAACCTTAGAGAAAATTTTAGGAAACCAAAAACAAAGAGGAATCTTGGGTGAGATTCAACTGCAAAATCTTTTGGCAAATGTATTACCTCCTGAGCTTTTTCAGATGGAATATCATTTTGAAAATGGAGAGGCAGTTGATGCTATTGTAAGGGTTGGGGATTTTATCATCCCGATTGACGCAAAATTCTCATTGGACAACTACAACAAAATGATTGAAAGTAGCGACAAGGCGGAAATAGCGGAATTGGAAAAGAAATTTAAAAAAGACATAGCGCTAAGAATTGAGGAAACTTCAAAATATATTAGGCCAAACGAAAAGACTACCGATTACGCTTATATGTTTATTCCGGCTGACGGAATGTATCAGGATTTACTAAACAGCCGAGTGGGCTCTCTACAAATAAATTCAAAGGACTTAGTGGAACATGCTTACAGCAAAAAAGTGATGATAGTATCTCCCATGAGTTTGTTCCCCATGTTGCAAATAACCGTAAAAGCCCTTCACAACTTAAAAGTAGAAAAATCGATTGAAGATATTTTGAAAAATATCAATAAATTAACGAACCATTTGAATGCCTATAAAGATTCGCATGACAGGTTAGGAAAAACAATTGGAACGGTGGTAAATCATTACAATAGTGCATCTAATGAATTTAAAAAAATCGACAAAGATGTTACCAAAATTTCAGGAGGAGAAAGCAGTATAGATTTTGAACCTCAATTGCTTGACAAACCAAATATTAATGAAGAATAGTCTACTTTATTTCTTCCTCATCCTTTTGCTTAGTGGCTGTATTTTTGGCAAGAAAAACAACTTACAAAATCGTGCTTTTATTTATTCTGAAAACCTAAAACAAGCGCAACCCTTTTTTAAAGTTTATAACGATAGCAAAACTACAAGCACACTTTATTGCAACATAAAAACAAGCGATTTTTTGAGTATTTATTCTTCAAGTGAAAAGCAAAATAAAATCAATTACATTTTGACAGGAAATTTGTATTTGGATGGGGAAGGTTTTGCTGTGGATAGTTTTAGCATAAGTAAAAATATAGCGACTGATACCATTAAAGAAATAAGCGAAAAAATAAGTTTGCAAACCAAGGAGGGAGAAAAATATCTGCTGAAAATAAAATTAATAGACAATCATAAAATAAGCACAACAAATCATAGCATTAGTATAGACAAAACCAATAGCAATAAGGATGATTATTTGGTTTTTAATAAAAAGAATAGATTGCAATTTAGTAACTATTTTAACATTTCGGACAGCCTTTTTATCCAAAATAATACAAAGCAAAAAAAACTTTTTATAAAATATTATAATGATTATTTCCCTTTGGCAAAACCACCATTTTCAGTGGGAGAAGTAAAGTCAAAAGAAATTATGGTAGATAAAATTTTTCCACTTATAAGCGACACCACTTTCTTTATTCTGCCAATAAATAAAAAAGGCATTTATCAAATTTTGGAGAATGAAAATACAGAAAATGGAATGAGTATTCTGGCATTTGAAAATGATTTTCCAAAAACAACTTTTGCAAAAGACATGATTACTCCTTTAAAATACATTTGTACAAATGAAGAATTTTTGCAGCTAAACGAAATCAAAAACCAAAAAATAGCAATAGATAAATTTTGGCTCAGCAGAACAAAAGGTGAAAAAGGACAAGCCAAAAAAATTATTAATACTTTTTACAAAAGAGTAGAAGATGCCAATACTTTTTTTACCTCTTATAAAGCGGGCTGGAAAACCGATAGAGGAATGATAATGATTATCTTTGGCGCTCCAAATATTATTTACCAAAGCAAAGAGGGAGAGAGTTGGATTTATGGCGAAAAGAACAATGCTTTCTCATTAAATTTTACTTTTACCAAAATGGAAAACAAATTTACCAATAACGATTATCAACTGAACCGTTCTCTCTATTTCAAAAATATTTGGAATACCGCCCAAAATGCTTGGCGAGACGGACATGCGTATTCGGATATGGATATTAAAGAAAAAATATATGAACAGGAAAGAAGACAAAGACAAAGCCAACTTTATTTTTGGTATTAGGCCAATAATTGAAGCGGTGGAAGCCGGTAAAACAATCGATAAACTTTTTATTCAAAAAGGATTGCATAACGATTTGTTTGCAGAACTTTGGAAATTGGTTCGCCTCAGGAGAATCAACTATAAGCATGTGCCTTTGGAGAAAATTAACCGCCTTACCAGGAAAAATCATCAAGGGGTTTTTGCATTTATCTCCCCTATCGATTTTCATAATATTGAGGATATAATTCCCGCCCTTTTTGAAGAAGGAAAAAATCCGCTTATTTTGGTATTGGATAGAATTACGGATGTAAGAAACTTTGGTGCCATTGCCCGTACAGCAGAATGTGCAGGAGTGGATACCATCTTGATTCCTGAACAAAATGCTGCTGCCATTAATGCGGATGCGATAAAAACCTCAGCTGGTGCATTGCATAAAGTTACCGTTTGCCGTACTTGGAATTTGAAACTGGCTTTACAATACCTAAAAGATAGCGGCATACAACTTATTGGCTGTACTGAAAAAACACAAGACAACATGTATAAACCGGACTACACCCCTCCTACTGCCATTATTATGGGTTCGGAGGAAGATGGTGTTTCTCCCGAGTTTTTAAAAATGTGTGATGCAAGAGCAAAAATTCCTATGAGTGGAAAAATTGCTTCCTTAAATGTATCGGTAGCTACTGGTGTTATTTTATATGAAGCGATAAGACAGAGAGGGTAAGATGACCCTTGATCATTTCAGAGAATATTGCCTTTCCTTTAAAGGTACAACAGAACAGCTCCCTTTTGATGAAAATACTTTGGTTTTTAAAGTAATGGGCAAAATGTTTGCACTTACTAATTTACTAAACTTTGAGTTTGTGAATCTAAAATGCAATCCGGAAAAAGCCATAGAATTCAGAGAAGACTTTATGGAAGTTTCACCTGCCTATCATATGAATAAAAAACATTGGAATTCAGTAAGGGTAGATGGGGATTTAAGCGACAAAAAAATTGAGCAGTGGGTTACTGATTCTTACAACTTGGTAGTTGCCAATATGCCTAAGAAGTTAAAAATAGAATTAGATAAATTCTAAATCCCACCTTTAACTCCTACCCTTCATTATTTGCTCATAAGCTTCTTTCACTTTCAAAAATTTTTCTTCTGCCAATTTCTTAATATCCTCACTTACTCCCTGTAATTTATCAGGATGATATTTCACAGCCATTTTTCGGTAGGCCTTTTTCACCTCAGTATCTGTTGCCTGTTTTGTAATCCCTAAAACGGTATAATGTTGTTCAGAACTGACCCATCCCTTTGCCAAAAACATGGATTTAATAGATTCAAAATCATAAGGATTGATGTTCATATAAGTAGCAATCCTCTTTATTGTTTCTACTTCTTTAGGATGGATTTCATTGTCGGCAGCTGACACCCCAAACAGAAAATGAATAATCTCCAAACGAGAAGAATGATTGATATGGGAATTTAATTGCAAACACACTTGCCTAAGTTTAGCCGTGAAATCCTGCTTATTCAAACTATTAAACATCTTAAAATACTCGTTTGACTTAGCAGCTCCAAAAGTATTGGTAAAGAATTTTTTTACATAATCCAACTCTGATTTTAATACTTTTCCATCAGCTTTTATCACTACTGAGGAAAGGATAAGCAATGAAATTTCAAATGCTTTTTTATTATCCACTTTCGAACTGAAAAAGTTTTTCGCTACATAATACCCAATTATCCCTCCAATTGGCCCTCCAAAAAACCACCCTGCAGCAGCTCCAATCCATTTTGTGTTTGACATTTTCTAAAAATTTTATTGGCACAAAAATATTATAAAATAATTTACGAAACACTTTAAATAGGGAAATCATTGGCCCTGAAAAAATTGTACTTTAGCAGCTGAAAATTAATCCAAAAAACAATTATGAATTGGTTTGTACATTGGTTCGATTCCCCTTATTACCATACCCTCTATAAAAATAGAGATGAAAAAGAAGCGCAAGCATTTATTGACAACTTAGTACAGCATTTACAAATCACGAAAGGAAGTAAGCTCATTGATATTGCTTGCGGAAAAGGAAGACATGCAACCTATTTCAATTCCTTAGGATTAGATGTTGTTGGGGTGGATTTATCGCCTAACAGCATAGCTTCTGCTACAAAAAATGCAAATGCAACTTTACAATTTTCAGTGCACGATATGCGTGAAGTGTATCAGGAAAACAGCTTTGATGTAGTTACTAATCTGTTTACTTCTTTTGGTTATTTTGAAGAAAATACTGATGAACAAAAAACCATCAATGCTATGGCAAGCAATTTAAAATCAGAAGGAGTATTGATAATTGATTTTATGAATGTAAAAAAGGTAATTGCTAATTTGGTGGCTAGTGAACAAAAAACGATTGACGGAATTACATTTGATATAAGTAGAAAAATAGAAGCTGGGCACATCATTAAAGACATCCAGATTACTGATGGCGCAATAAAACAACATTTTCAAGAAAAAGTAAAAGCCCTCACTTTGGCTGATTTTTCTGAATTTATTACAAATGCAAACCTCAGAATAATTGATATCTTTGGCAATTATAAGTTGGAAGATTTTAATGCAACAAATTCTGATCATTTAATACTAATTTGTAAAAAATGAATGCAACAACCTTAATTCTACTTTTTGCATCCGTTATTGCTGGAGCAATTGTGGTAGAAATTTTTAAACCTAACAAAGGGAGGAACATCCAAATTCTCCTCACTTTTAGTGGTGCCTATTTGTTGGCAGTAAGTTTTTTGCATTTGCTCCCCGAGTTATTTATCTACAACACTACCGAAAATATAGGACTATATATATTGGGTGGTTTTGTAATTCAAATTTTGTTAGAATATTTTTCACAAGGCATTGAGCACGGTCATTTTCATAAAAGCAATATCATTCCCTTTTCCGTTTTAATTTCTTTGTGCTTACATGCACTTTTAGAAGGCGTGCCACTTGGAGGAGATTTACAGGAGCACACCCACAATGCACTGCTCTATGGTATTGTGCTGCACAAAATGCCAGTAGCCATTGTGCTGATGACTTTCTTTTTGCAAAGCGGAATGAGAAAACAAAGGGCCTATATTTTTCTTTTGGTTTTCGCGCTAATGGCACCCTTGGGTGTATATGCCGGCAATATTTTTGAAACCCTATCCCACTATCATAATGAGATTATGGCAATCGTAATTGGGATTTTCATTCATATTTCTACCACCATTTTATTTGAAAGCACAGACGGACACCGATTTAGTTTTACTAAAATTATAACCATTATTATCGGAACGATTCTTGCTGTTTTAAGTTTATAAATGGAAAAGAAAATAGTCATTACTGGGGCGCCAGGAACAGGTAAAACTTCCATCATCAATCAGCTTAAAAAATTAGGATATTCTTGTAGCATGGAAATTTCAAGAGAAATAATTACCGAGCAAATTGCATCTGGTGGAGAGGTTTTGCCCTGGAAAAATTTGGAAACATTTTCTTTGAGTGTATTTT
>DUAL01000315.1:0-9891 GCA_012960835.1 Flavobacteriales bacterium
ATGGTGAAGCAGCCTTTTATGGCCCTAAACTTGACTTTATGGTAAAAGATGCTTTAGGTAGAGAGTGGCAATTAGGAACTATTCAAGTAGATTACAACTTACCTGAGCGTTTTGAACTAGAGTACACTGGTGCGGATAACAAAAAACATAGACCTGTCATGATACACAGAGCGCCATTTGGTTCTATGGAGCGATTTGTAGCTGTATTAATTGAGCATTGTGGGGGTAATTTCCCCCTTTGGCTAGCTCCTGATCAATACATCATACTACCTATCAGTGAGAAATATCATGATTATGCCGAAAAAGTATCCCAATTATTAAAAAATTACGATATTTGCGGCCCGATTGACCATAGGGCTGAAACTACCGGTAGAAAGATTAGAGATGCAGAAGTTTCAAAAATCCCTTACATCATAATTGTAGGAGAAAAAGAAGAAAAAGAAGAAATAATTGCAATCAGAAAACACGGAGGGGAAGATTTAGGGACTATGTCAGTTGATGATTTTAAAGATTTAATAAAAACAGAAATAGATAATTTAATCACTTTTAATAACTAAAAAACGGTAAAAAATCGCAAAAAGAAATTTTAGAAGAAGAGGACCAGCAAAAAAACTACACAAAACTAACAGAGAAATAACAGCCGCATTTGTAAGAATGGTAGGTGAAGGAGTTGAAGCTAACATTGTCCCTTTAGAAGAAGCGCTAAAAACTGCTAATCGTTTGGGTTTAGACTTAGTAGAAATTTCGCCAAAGGCAGAACCACCCGTTTGTAAAGTAATTGATTATAAAAAGTTTATTTACGACCAAAAAAAGAGGCAAAAAGTTATAAAAGCAAAAACAGTAAAGGTTGTAATAAAAGAGTTAAGATTTGGACCAAATACAGGAGAGCACGATTTTAATTTTAAATTAAAACATGCTGAGAAGTTTTTACAAGATGGAGCGAAAGTAAAGGCCTTTGTATTTTTTAGAGGAAGGACTATTATTTTTAAAGAAAATGGAGAAATCCTTTTACTAAGATTGGCTCAGGCCTTAGAAGAATATGGAGTAGTAGAAAGCATGCCGAAACTAGAAGGAAAGAGAATGATAATGTTAATAGCACCAAAAAAGAAATAAAAAAAGAGAAGAAAATGCCAAAAATGAAAACAAAAGCTGGAGCAAAAAAACGGTTTAAAGTAACTGGCTCTGGGAAAATCAAAAGAAAACATGCTTTCAAATCTCACATCTTAACCAAGAAAGAGACAAAGCAAAAAAGAAACCTTACAAAATCGGGCTTAGTGCACAAATCGGACGTAAAGAGTGTAAAGCTTCAACTTTGTATATAATTAACCTAGGTTATTAACCAGGTATTTAGCCAAATAAGTGCTTTGAAAAAAAGCCGCTAACTACCAAAAAACTAAAACAAAATGCCAAAATCAGTAAATTCAGTTGCTGCAAAAGCAAGAAGAAAAAAGATTATCAAAGCTGCCAAAGGATACTTTGGTAGAAGAAAAAATGTCCATACAGTTGCAAAAAATGCTGTTGAAAAAGCAATGCAATATGCATATAGGGACAGAAAAAATAAAAAAAGAACATTCCGTGCACTTTGGATTCAAAGAATTAATGCAGGAACAAGGCAATACGGAATGTCTTACTCACAATTTATGGGGAAAGTTCATGCAAATGGGATAGAACTTAACAGAAAAGTTTTAGCTGATTTGGCCATGAATAATCCAGAAGCTTTTAAAGCAATTGTAGATAAAGTAAAATAAATTTTTAGCTTGGGCTGAAAAAGAAAAGGCGAACATTTGTTCGCCTTTTTTATTACTTTATTTGTTTATTTTTATAATTTAAAGATTTAAGTGCATCTTTTGCATCTTTATATTCAGGATTAATATATAATGCTTTTTTGTAATCCGACTCAGCACGAGCAATATCGCCAAGGGTTTCATAACAATGTCCTCTTGAATAAAAGGCCTCAAAAAAATTAGGATTAAATGAAATGGCTTGTGAGAAATCATTTGCTGCTATATCATGCAAGCCCAATTTGATATGTACAAATCCTAAATTGTAATAGCCATCCGTATAAGTAGGATACACTTGCAAAAGTGCAGTATAAGATTCAATGGCACCATTCCAATCTTCTATATCCTGATAAAATTTTGCTAAATTATATAAGGCCATTTTATTTTTAGGATTCACTTTCAGTGTATTTTTGTAATACAAAACAGCTATGGAATCTTTTTTTTCTTGATAAATAAGTCCCAATTGCACATAAGCATCTTCTTGGGCAGGATTAATAGTAACTGCATTATGAAAAAACTGAATTGCCCTGTCTTCTTCCCCTAATGCTGAATAAATATATCCTTTTAATAGATGTGCTTTTGGAATATTGTAGTCCAGTTCAATTACTTGATTCAGGCAAGCTATCGCTTCCTTCACTTCATTAAATGCTAAATGCAATTCGCCCTTTAAGAGCAGGGCTGGAATAGTATCTGTATGCAACTCAATGGTTTTTTCCAGATGCATTAACGCTTTTTCAGGATATTGTTGTTTTGTCCTGTCTAACTTTGCAATTTCATAATAAAGATAGGCAACCTCATAATGATAGCCTCCATTTTCAGGAGATAATTTTACACATTCTTTGTAATCCATTAATGCTGACTCCAAATTATTTTCTGACAAAAAATATTCTGCTCGTTTCACAAAAAGTGCAGGATTATTTGGAGTATTACTAATATCTTCTGACAAAAGAGTAAGTACAGACTTTGGGTTTTCTTGTTTTTTCTCTACATGATTGTTACATGCCAAAAGAACAATAAAACTAATAAATAATAGAAATCTCATTGGTTAATGAAAAAAGATTGATTAAGCTAGTTGTTCGCGAATTTTAGTTTCAATTTCTTCTGAAAGTTCAGGATTATCCTCTAACATGGTCTTAACTGCATCACGCCCTTGCCCCAATTTAGTGTCATTATAAGCAAACCAGGAACCACTTTTATTGATAATCTCATGATCCACAGCAATATCTAAAACCTCACCTGAACGAGAAATCCCTTTTCCAAACATAATATCAAACTCTGCCATTCTAAATGGTGGAGCAACTTTATTTTTTACCACTTTCACTCTGGTTCGGTTGCCAATAATGCCATCTCCATCTTTTATGGCGCCAATTCTTCTGATATCTAAACGAACTGAAGCGTAAAATTTAAGCGCATTTCCACCAGTTGTAGTTTCAGGATTCCCAAACATAATACCAATTTTCATCCTTAGCTGATTGATAAACATACAAGTGCAACCCGTTTTACTAATTGTAGCTGTTAGTTTCCTTAAAGCTTGCGACATAAGGCGAGCATGTAATCCCATTTTAGAATCTCCCATTTCTCCCTCAATCTCTGATTTTGGCGTAAGAGCTGCCACTGAATCAATTACCACCAAGTCAATAGCGCCAGAACTAATCAAATGATCAGCAATTTCCAATGCTTGTTCCCCATTATCGGGCTGAGAAATTAATAAATTATCCGTATCTACTCCTAGAGAAGCGGCATAATCTGAATCAAAAGCGTGCTCGGCATCAATAAAAGCAGCAATACCTCCTTGCTTTTGCACCTCTGCAATAGCATGAATGGTTAGTGTAGTTTTTCCAGAGGATTCCGGTCCGTAAATTTCCACTACTCTTCCTCGTGGATAACCGCCAACACCCATTGCGATATCGAGCCCCATAGACCCTGAAGGAATAGCATCAATTTTTTCAACTACCTTATCTCCTAATTTCATCACTACTCCTTTTCCGTACGATTTTTCTAATTTTCCCAAAGTAATTTCAAGGGCTTTTAATTTTGCTTCTTTTTCTTTATTTGCCATGATATTTGATTTTATACAAATTAGAGAAATATTCATACAATAAAAAAATATTAATCTTGCTATTTTTCAACATCCTATTTATTAGCATAAAACTTACAGATATTGCTAATGCCACAATTTATGCAATCTGGCTTTCTTGCTTTACACACATAACGCCCATGCAAAATAAGCCAATGATGTGCAATATTTAATTTATTTTTTGGAAATAATTTGAGTAATTGCAGCTCTGCTTGCAAAGGGTTTTTAGCTTTAGTTGTAAGTCCAATTCTTTCTGATACACGAAAAACATGTGTGTCAACCGGCATAGCTGGAATATTAAAATAAACAGAACCCACCACATTAGCTGTTTTTCGCCCCACTCCTGGTAATTTTTGTAAATCTTCTAAATTAGCAGGAATTTCTCCTTCAAAATCTTCCATCAACATTTTTGCCATTCCTGATAAATGCTTTGCTTTATTTCTAGGGTAAGTGCAGGATTTTATCAAATCAAAAATAGCATCAACTGAGGATGCAGCCATCACCTTAGCAGCAGAGATTTCTTTAAATAATTTTTTGGTGACAATATTGACTCTTTTATCAGTACATTGAGCTGAAAGAATAACAGCAACTGTAAGCTCAAATGCATTACTATAATCTAATTCTGTTTTTGCCTTTGGCAGGTTCTTGGAAAAATATTGGATAAATACCTCTGTCCTTTCTTTTTTATTCATTGCTCAAAGCTATAAAATAAAAAGAGTCGGACAAATTTGCCCGACTCTTTTTGCTAACCAAAACCACTTAGTTTAGCACTAATAAAACCTTATCGATTGATTTGGTTTTATGGCATCTAACCGATTTAGCATACGCAATTATATTGCTGATTGTTTCCTTTTTAGGACTTTGCTTTTTGTCGGTTATTGAATAAATTTTAGTGTTACTAACCTGAATTAATCCTCCATTTTCGACTAATTGGTCTAACACTTTTAAAAGAGTAAAGCTGTTTCTCATATAAATAAAGTATTGGTTTCATACCCTAAACTAACGAAAAACAGCTTTTATTATTTTACAGTATTTGCTTTTTTTAGCTTATTTGCAAATCTACTTGATGCGAATCAATAAGTTTTCGCAAATTAATAAGTGCATAACGCATCCTTCCAAGAGCCGTATTAATGCTTACTCCTGTACTTTCTGAAATTTCTTTAAAGCTCAACTCTGCATAATAACGCATTTTCAAAACTTCCTTTTGATCCTCCGGTAAATGCTCAATTAGTTTTCTTAAGTCTTTATGAATTTGGTTGTTTACTAAATTATCTTCTATATTTTTTTCGCCATCTTGCAGAATATCAAAAATATCAAAGTTATCCGTTGGTGCAATAGTTCGCATTTTTTTACTTTTACGGAAATAATCAATTACTAAATTGTTAGCAATACGCATTACCCAAGGTAGGAACTTGCCTTCTTCATTATATTTTCCCTTTTGCAGGGAATTAATTACTTTAATAAAAGTATCCTGGAAAATATCTTCTGCAAGATCTCTATTTCTGATTTTAGATAATATAAAAGCATAAATTTTATTTTTGTGCTTTTGTATTAGGGCTTCAAAACTTTTGGAATCTCCTTTTAGGTAAAGGGCAACTAATTCACTGTCGGACAGATTAATCAATAACATATCTACTTTATTTTGGTTAATAAATTTTATAAAGTAGTTATGCTTCTATAATCTTGTTTTTAGTTAAAATTAGTTTGAATTAAAGTTCAAATATAGTACAACTTTTTGAAATATACAAATCTTATTGTCTAAATTTGCCAATTCCGTAAAAATCAGAATGGCAAAAGTAGAAGAAAATACACAAAAAAACATCATTATTAAGGGGGCAAAGTTGCATAACTTAAAAAACATTTCGCTTAGTATTCCCAAAAATAAAATGGTGGTTATTTCTGGGGTTTCTGGTTCTGGAAAATCTACTTTGGCTTTCGATACCCTTTTTGCTGAGGGGCAAAGAAGATATATTGAAAGTTTATCTTCTTATGCCAGACAGTTTTTAGGGAAACTCCAAAAACCGGATGTAGATGAAATAAAAGGAATTTGCCCAGCCATTGCAATTGAACAGAAAGTAATTTCGAAAAATCCAAGATCTACAGTTGGAACTACTACTGAAATTAATGATTATTTACGCCTTTTATTTGCTCGGATTGGTAAAACCATCTCCCCTATTTCAGGGAAACTGGTATGCAAAGATAGTGTAAGTGATATATGTGACTTCATCCTTAATTTTCCTAAAAATACCAAATGTATTATTCTGGCAAACTATAAAAGTAGCGGAAATGGAAATGAGATTCTTTCCATATTGCAACAACAGGGGTTTTCAAGGGTTCGGATAAATGGAGAAATAAGTAAAATCCAACAATTGATTGAGCAAAAAATCAAAGTAAAACAGGAAGATGTTTTTGTTGTGGTTGATAGAATAATAACCGATAATAGTGACGATAATAAAAATAGAATTTCAGATTCTATTCAAACTGCATTTTATGAAGGGAATGGAGATTGTAAAATAGAAATAAAGGGGAAAGATTATACTTTTTCTAACCAATTTGAGATGGATGGAATAGAGTTTGAAAAACCATCTATTCATTTATTTTCTTTCAATAACCCTTATGGTGCTTGCTCCCAATGTGAAGGATTTGGAAGTATGTTAGGTGTGGATAAAAATAAGGTAGTACCAAACAAGACACTTTCGGTTTATCAGGGGGCGATAAGTTGCTGGAAAGGAGAGAAATTGGGAAAATGGAAAGATAGATTTATATTAAAATCAAGTGATTTTGATTTTCCTATACACAGAGCTTATAATGAGTTGAAAAAGGAAGAATTAGATATTTTGTGGAATGGGAGAGAGAAATGCAAAGGAATAAATCAGTTTTTTGCAAAATTGGAAAGCGACAAATACAAAATACAAAACAGAGTAATAGTTGCAAGATATAGAGGGAAAACCAAATGCACAGCATGTGATGGTTCACGACTAAGAAAACAAGCACACTATGTGAAAATTAACAAGAAATCATTTCATGATATTATAAGCATGAATATTGAGCAAGCAATAAAGTTCTTTAATCAGCTAAAACTAAATAATCATGACAAAAAAATTGCCGATAGATTAGTTATTGAAATAAAGAATCGTTTGGCATATCTTTACAATGTTGGGCTTTCTTACCTTACCCTTTCTCGCCCCTCAAATACTCTTTCTGGTGGGGAATCCCAACGCATCAATTTAGCCACTTCATTGGGAAGTAGTTTGGTGGGTTCTATGTATATTTTGGATGAGCCAAGCATTGGCTTACATCCTAACGACACGCAAAAATTAATTACAGTTTTACATCAATTAAGGGATATAAACAATACTGTAATTGTGGTGGAGCATGATGAGAAAATTATGGGCAGTGCCGACCAAATAATTGACCTTGGACCGGATGCTGGAAGAAATGGTGGAGAATTGGTTTATCAAGGAAAGTTAAAAGATATTGCAAAAAGTAAAAATAGTTTGACCGCAAAATATTTGAGTGGGAAACTTCAAATTCCTCTGCCTGAGAAAAGAAGAATATTGAATAATAAAATTCGAATGGAAGGAATACGGCAAAACAATTTACAAAATGTGAATGTTGATTTTCCATTAAATGGACTCACTTTAATTACAGGGGTTAGTGGCTCAGGAAAAACTTCCCTAATAAAGCAAGTGCTATATCCTGCCATTTCTAATTATTTAGGAATTTTTGGTAAGAAATTGGGGAGTTTTGATAAAATTTCTGTGGATACGGAAAGTTTGAAAAAAATTGAGTTTATCGACCAAAATCCCATTGGAAAATCTTCTCGTTCTAACCCGGTAACTTATATAAAAGCATTTGATGATATTCGGAATTTGTTTGCAAACCAGCCACTGGCAAAAAGCAGGAATTACAAAAGTGGATTCTTTTCTTTTAATGTAGATGGTGGAAGATGTGAACATTGCCATGGAGAGGGAGAAATAACAGTTGAAATGCAATTTATGGCGGATGTGCATTTGCTTTGTGAGGATTGCAAAGGAGAAAGGTATAAAGATGAAATTTTAGAAATAAAATTCCATGATAAAAATATTGCGGACATTTTGAAACTTACGATTGAAGAAGCCATTGATTTTTTTACTGAGAAAAAAGCAGATAGAATCGCTTTAAAATTAAGCCCATTACAGCAAGTTGGTTTGGGTTATGTGGCTTTGGGACAATCCTCCAACACCCTAAGTGGCGGTGAAGCGCAAAGGATAAAACTCGCCTCTTTTTTAGGGAAAGGAAACATCCCAGAAAAAGTACTTTTTATTTTTGATGAGCCAACCACTGGCTTGCATTTCCATGATATAAACAAACTACTTAACTCCTTTTATGCACTTATTGAAAAAGGACATTCCATTATTTGCATTGAGCATAATATGGATGTTATAAAATGTGCCGATTGGGTAATTGACCTTGGACCAGAAGGTGGTGATAAAGGCGGAAAAGTTGTTTTTGAAGGCACTCCTGAAATGCTAATAAAAAATAAGAAATCGCTTACAGCAAAGTTTTTGAAAAAGAAACTAATTTAATGATGTGTTGAGGTACTAATTCCAATATAGGTAAGTGAGTTTAATTTTGTTCTATATTTTATGTTTCTTATGCGTTTCAAAAGAATACAGTCTTGAATTTTTGGTTCTTTTGCTTCAAGGTAAAAGGACATAACCAGATTGCTCCTTCCATAAATGGAATCGCAATGACAAAAAGAAAAAGGGAGTGCAACATTATCTTTTAATCATCAAATTAGCACATTACTACATTAAATAATTATTACATTAATCTGTGGTCTGTCTACTGAATACTGTCTTCTTTCTAATTACTATCAACTATTTTATTAGTGTAACCTCCCTTACTTCTTTACGGATTACCCCCATTTCATCTGTAAGTATAATTACCCAAGTAAACACATCAGCTTTGGCATTTGCTCCATCCCAGCCCTCTGCTGTTTTATCGGTAGAAAACACTATCTCTCCCCATTTGTTGTAAATAACAAATTGGTAATTTTTATATTTATTCATTCTGTATCCTTTTGGAAGGAAAATATCATTATCGCCATCTCGATTTGGGGTAAAGGAATTTGGCAAATAAAGCAAAAGTTCATAATAAATATTTATGGTATGCGCCATGGAATCCACACAATTATTGTTATCTGCCGCAACCAGCATTACCTCAAAACTTCCTGAGGAAGTAAACTCATGCGTAGGATTTTCCAAAAAACTAAAAGTAGAGTCGTCAAAATCTCAGATACTGAAAGAAGGCATGCAGATTTTACATTTTTAAAAAATGATCTTGACAACCTTATCCAGTTTTATAATTATCGGATAATAGTAACTGTTCCTCTTATAGGATCGTGCCCATTCCCTAAATTAATGATGTAAAAATAGGTGCCATCTGGTACGGCTCTTCCCTTTTTATTGGTTCCATCCCAAGGAGTTTCATAGCCATTTGACTCAAACATTTTCTTACCAAAACGACCATATATCTTTATCTCAGAATCAGCATACAAGAATGCATCTTCCAACTCCCAAACATCATTTACATCATCTCCATTAGGAGAAAAAACATTTGGAATACAATCTGCTCCCATAGCAGCAATAATAATGGAAGTATCTAACTGACAACCATTTTTATCAAAAAGACTCACATAATAAGTTCCAGGATTCAGATTATCTTTAATACGATCTAATGTGTCTCCTGTAGACCATAAGAATCTATAATTAGGCGTTCCCCCATCAGGGTTCACAATTATTGTTCCGTCAAAATCATCTTCACAATCTACAATACTTACATCTGGGTTTAGAATGACAGTAAGCGGATTAATTGTAAAGCCATCAGTATATGGGCATGCAAAAGGACCACCTAAAGCAGTTACCGTAACCGTATGCGGTCCTTCACACAAACTATCGGCATGAGGTGTTGTTTGTCCGTTTGACCAAAGATAAGAAAAAGGTCCCATTCCCCAACTCGTATCAATCACAGTTGAACTGCTAGCGTCTA
>DUAL01000315.1:9963-10220 GCA_012960835.1 Flavobacteriales bacterium
AACTATCGGTAACTGTAATAGGATAATTTCCTTCACACAAACCTCTTATGGAATCTCCAGTCATGGAAATGCTAGTCCAATTAATAGTAAATGGAGGATTAGAACCATTAACCGAAATGGATGACCACAGAGATAAATAGTCATAAAATCCACTTGCAGAAACGGTATTTGGTATTTGGCTGAGCGTATAAGTTGCTGTAGTTGTAAGTCCACAAGCATCAGTAATTAAGACAGTATAACTTCCATATCCTAATCCA
>DUAL01000316.1 GCA_012960835.1 Flavobacteriales bacterium
ATAATACATAATTACAAACCCTAAAACCAAACCCCAGGCAGTTCTACTCCAGGTAAAAAATATTCCTAATAATATTATTATTAATGAAATTAATAATATTGCCTTAAGAATATATTTATTAGTTTGGCTCAATAAATAATAACCAATACCGAATGATATTAAACACAAAACAGCAAAAACATTAGGCTCAAAAAATATTGATGATGTAGAGTTTAACCCTATCCAACCCATCTTTTCATCTTGAATTATCCACCCTGAAAATGGTGATATTTCCATAACACCTAAAATTGCTATTAATGATGTAGCCAGTCCAATAGTAAAAATGGAGGTTACAAAAACATTAAAACCTTCTTTTTTATATACAAAAATTGGCAATAATAAAAATGCTGTAAACCCTACTATTAAGTAACTCAACATTCGGGCAAAAACTTCAAAATCAGTAGACCCAACTCCAAGCACTATTTTTATTGTAAAAGTAATGGAAATTATTAACAAAAGCAACACATAGCTTAAGTTATCTTTAATGTTTTGGATAAATATATCAATATAGAATGATCTGGAAAAAAGAATGACATAAGAAAGCATAATCGTAAAAATAGATATGCCATAACCAGTGTAATCACTTACCGATAAAGGAAAATTATTTTCAAAACCATCTTTTATCAGGGTAAGAGATGCCGCATAAGGAAGAATGGCTAAATATACATTTAAGATGCTTGCTTTTTTAAGCATGCACTAATCTCTCATAAAAACTGAAAAATCTAGCACCCCAAGATGATTTTTTTGCCAACTCAATATTTGCCAATCTATCATGATTATTTTCAAGGGTTTTAATCTTGCCTTGAAAGTCATCTTGAAAATTAGTCAGTACGGAAATATGCTTTGAATACTTTTCTAAACTAGGCATCCTTGTTGAAAGTATCGGCTTTCCTGTGGCCAAACACTCATAAAATTTTGCAGGAATAATTGCCGATGTAAATTGATTAACTTTATAGGGAAGTAGTAAAACATCTGCATTTTTTATAAAATTCGGTAGCAAGGCATAAGGTTGTTGATTAATAATTTTAATATTAGGGTCAATGGTCTGAGTTAAATTATCAGCAATCTTTCCAACAATAGTTACGTTACAATTACCATGATTGGCTATATCATTAAGTAAACCTAAGTCTAGGTCGTCCCTCACATGTCCATAATATAGAAACTCCTGCAATTTTTGCATTTCATCACCACGCCATGTTTTGTTAAAGTGATCAAAATCAACGCCTGGAGGAACTTGTAACAAGTTGGCTTTATACTCTTTATGCTTGTCATACAAAAAACTAGAGTCAGTTATCATAATATCCGATCTAAATATTAACTCTTTCTCTATTTTTTTCGTTAAGTTAGTACTTGCAGGATGCTCATCAAAATTTTGAACACAATCATAAACAACCTCTACCAAAGGATATTTTGAAATAATATGCATTGTTAAAAATGTAGGCTGATAGACATGCAATATTACTTTTTGACTGGTGGGTATAGTTTTTTTTATAAACCATGGCACTAACAACCTCTCATTTAGCACCATTGAAACCCAACTACTACCTGGATAAAAAATCGGGTTAATGACCTGTATGTCATTTTTTTTACCTTTTGCAGAAATTCTTTTTTTTTCTGTTACTGCACTCCATATTCTTTTTAAAACATACGGTATGTCTTTTATAGTTGGTAGTCGCATGCCAGGGCGGTTTACATAAAAT
>DUAL01000317.1 GCA_012960835.1 Flavobacteriales bacterium
GATAGTTTATCTCCATAATGAATCACCCAATACTCAATCAAATTTATTATTTTAGCTTAGAATTCATGCAGAAATAATATTTGAGTGACTTCCTTTAAAACGGCCACGCGTATCTACAATTAGTTTTGAATATTTTTGTAAATATTCATAATCATACTCATCATGATCAGTAGATAAAATTATAAGATCATAATTCCCAATTGACTCATCAAGGTTTATTGAGCTTTTATCAAATGAATGCTTTCTAGTGTGATGCAATTTTGGAATATAGAAATCATGATAATCTGCATCTACCCCTTTTTCTGATAAAAGGCGTATCAATTCCAATGAGGGGGATTCACGTAAATCATCTACATTTTTTTTATAAGCCATACCTAAAATTAGAACTTTTGATTCAGATATTTTCAGACCTCTATTTAGTAGCCCAATTTCTGCTTTTTCAAGAACCCATTGAGGCATATTGGTATTAACTTCTCCAGCAAGTTCAATAAATCGTGTGGTGACACCAACCTGTTTTGCCTTCCATGTAAGATAAAATGGATCAATGGGAATACAATGGCCTCCTAAGCCAGGTCCAGGATAAAATGGTGTAAACCCAAAAGGTTTTGTTGCGGCAGTTTCAATCACCTCAAAAATATCAATATCCATTTTATCCGCAACTATTTTAAGTTCATTAACCAACCCTATATTAACAGCTCGATGTATATTTTCAAGCAATTTAGTCATTTCTGCAACTTTTGTAGAACTAACAGTAACGGTTTCGTCAACAATACATTTGTATAACGAATTGGCAACTTCGCAGCAATTTTGTGTATGCCCACTGACAACTTTTGGTATTGTTTGGGTGGAATAATCTGGATTACCCGGATCTTCTCTTTCCGGTGAGTAGGCTATAAAAAAGTCAGTTCCAATTTTGAAATTATTTTTTTCCACTTCAGGGACAATCTCTTCCTCAGTAGTGCCAGGGTAAGTGGTACTTTCCAAAATAAGTAATTGCCCCTTTTTCAAGTACTTTTTGATAGATTTCAACGTACTGTGAATATATTGCAGATCAGGTGTATTATTGGGTCCTAATGGGGTGGGAACACAAATAAGCATACAATCTACTTCCGCTATTTTACTCCAATTTGAGGTAGCAATAAATTCATTTTTTAAGGCAAATTGAATTGACTCTTTTGAAATATGCCTTATATAGCTCTCTCCGGATTTTAAGATGCGGCACTTATTATTATCAATATCAAAGCCAATGATCTTAAATTTTTCTTCTACAAATCGGATTACCAGCGGTAATCCAACGTAGCCCAATCCAATAATAGCAATTGTGGCAGATTTATTATTTATTTTCTCTATTAGTTTATTTTTCATTCTGCTAACTCTTTACAGAAAATTAAAATTTCACAAATTTTGTTAATGTCTTCATCAGTTAAATATGGATGCATAGGCAAGCTAAAAATTCTTTGAGCAATTGATTCTGAAACGGGAAAATATCCTTTCGAATAATTTAAATTACTAAAAGCTTCCTGGAGGTGTAAAGGTTTGGGATAATAGATTGCTGTTGGAATACCAAAATCTTTTAATTTGAAAAAATTTTCAGAAACTATATTATCGTATTTTAATAATTCCACCTGATCAACAGTTAAAAGTGGTCTGGGCATCATCTGAAAAAAGTAAGATTGAAATTTTGCTACTTTAAAAGGAACAGATATAAAAAATCTTTTCTTCTTAATTTCTTT
>DUAL01000318.1 GCA_012960835.1 Flavobacteriales bacterium
TTGGACTCAGGATTAATTTAAATTGATTGATATAGGACCCCAACTTCTTTATTGCCAAATGATAACCAGCCGGCAAAGATTCCAAAAACGAATAAGTAGCAGAATTTAAAGAATATATTCCTAATTCCTCCAGCTGATTTAAGGATAAATTACTTGGCATAAAACCAATCGTCCCCTCATTAGTTACATCAACAGAAAGCAGAATTTCTTCTCCAAACCTATTTACACCAACACTAATATTTTCGCCTTTATGCTGCTGAAGTTCAAGTTGAAACTGGTCGAAATATTTTGTTTCCACATCATTAATCGACACAATTCTATCTTTCTTTTCAAATCCTGCGTTTTTGGCATTTGAATTGGCAGTAAAACCACTAATAATAGTTGGAATTCTTGGAGCAAACAAGATTCTTTCCTCCGACTCTAAAAGCTGTGCAATAAAGTTGCTTGGCAGAGCTAATTCCTTAGTTACACCATCTCTTTCAAGGGTTACACTTTCAGCATACAAAAGAGATTCAAAAACACTATTAAAAGCTTGCGGCTTTTCATCATCCACCGCAATAATTTTATCCCCAGTTTCAAAGCCTAAATCCTTAGCAAGAGGACTCACACACCAAATACCATCCGTTACATTTTCATTGGGTAAGTATTTAGAACCATAAGCAAACAACACCATAGCATAAATAAAAATTCCCAAAAGCAGATTTACAGTTACTCCACCCAGCATAATAATCAACCTTTGCCAAGTTGGCTTTGCCCTAAATTCCCAGGACTCTGGAGGTTTTTGCATTTGCTCCTTATCCATAGACTCATCTATCATCCCGGAAATCTTTACATATCCTCCAAGAGGCAGCCAACCAATTCCATATTCCGTATCACCAATTTTCTTTTTAACCAATGAAAACCAGGGATCAAAAAAAAGATAGAATTTTTCTACTCTCGTCTTAAAAATTTTGGCAGGAATAAAATGTCCTAATTCATGTAATATAACCAGGATTGACAAACTCATAATGAGTTGCGTTGCTTTAATCAAAAATTCCATCTACAATAATTTACTTGCTAAAATTCGTGTTTGCCTATCTGTTTCTACAAAATCCTCATAGGAAGGATTGGGTACAAAAGTAATTTTTTCCATACAATTTGCTATCAAATCGGACATATTTAAAAAGCCAATTTCATCTTTTAGAAAAGCAGCCACTGCAATTTCGTTTGCAGCATTTAAAATACAGGGCATATTTCCTCCTTTACTCATTGCTGTATATGCTAAATCTAAATTTCTGAAAGTTTCCAAATCAGGTTTTTCAAAAGTTAAATTGGGATAATCCAAAAAATTAAATCGTTTAAAGGAATTTTTTAATCTTTCAGGAAACCCAAGCGCATATTGTATGGGTAATTTCATGTCGGGTAAACCCAATTGCGCTTTTATGGACCCGTCTTCAAATTGAACAGCCGAATGAATAATAGATTGGGGATGCACCACCACTTCAATTTGCTCTGCTTTTAAATCAAAAAGCCATTTTGCCTCAATTACTTCCAAGCCCTTATTCATTAAAGTGGCAGAATCGATTGTAATTTTAGCTCCCATATCCCAATTTGGGTGTTTTAGGGCTTGTGCTTTAGTGATGTCAAGCAAATCATTTCTCAATTTCCCCCTGAAAGGACCCCCTGAAGCGGTTAAATAAATTTTCTCAATAAGATTGTATTGCTCCCCAACTAAACATTGAAAAATAGCAGAATGTTCAGAATCGACAGGGTAAATTGAAACGCTATATTCTTGGCATAGTTTGGTGATTAAATCCCCAGCAACAACCAAAGTTTCCTTATTAGCTAAAGCAATATTTTTACCAGATTTGATTGCATGAATGGTTGGTTTTAAACCAGAATACCCCACCAAAGCAGTTAGGACAACATCAATATTTTCTCCCTCAACAACTTCCTCTAAGGATTGTTGTCCTGCAAAGACTTTTATACCTAAATCAAAAAGGGCATCATCTACCTCCTTATACTTATCTTCATTAGTGATAACAACCGTATTGGGCTTGTACTTTTTAGCTTGCTCAATTAATAAAGCACTATTGTTGTTTGCGGTTAATACCTCCACCTCAAACAAATCAGAATACTCACTTATAACCTCTAAGGCTTGCGTTCCTATTGAGCCAGTTGAACCTAAAATTGCTATTTGTTTTTTCTTTACTTCCATTTAAAATGCTGTTAATTTATCTGCAATTTTTCTGTCGTTTGCTAATCTTGGAACTTTGTTTTGCCCCCCTAATTTCCCTATTGATTTCATGTAATTTCTGAATCCGTTTTTAGGGACAGTTGTTATTTGCAAAGGTTTTAAAATTCCACCACTTATCAAATCCTTATAGTAAGTATTTAGGTTTTGCAATTCATCATCAAGCATTTTGGTAAAAACCGCTAAATTTTCTGGTTGCGATTCAAACTCAATTAACCACTCATGGTAAGGCAATCCGTTTTTAGGATTTACCTTTGGGGCAACATGAAATTCATTGACTTGTGCAGTGTATTTTTCAATTGTTTTTTCTAAACTTTTTTCTACCTCTTCAGCAATTACATGCTCGCCAAATGCTGAGGTGAAATGCTTTATTCTACCGCTTACAATAATTCTGTACGGGTTTGTAGATACAAATTTAATGGTGTCCCCAATATTATAACCCCAAAGCCCTGCATCAGTATTTAGGATGATTACATAATTAACGCCAACCTTTACATCAGCTAAGGAAATACGGGTTGGATTTTCGTTAAAAAATTCATCTGTTGGAATAAATTCGTAAAATATTCCGTGATTAACACACAGTAACATTCCCTCCTCTTTTTGGGAATCCTGATAAGCAATAAACCCTTCTGAAGCAGGATACAATTCCACCCCATCAACTTGTTTCCCAATTAATTTTTCAAAGGACTTTCGATAAGGTTCATAGTTTACCCCTCCATAAATAAAAAGGTCAAATTTAGGGAAGATATCTTTTATGAGTTTCCCTGTTTTATCTTGTAGCTTTTCAAAATACATCTGGACCCAAGGTGGGATTCCAGAAATTAAACTCATGTTCTCAGGAAGCGTTTCATCAACTATTGCATCAACTTTTGTTTCCCAGTCAGCAATGCAATTGGTTTCAAAAGAAGGCAATCGGTTTTTTGTTAGGTAAGCAGGAATATGGTGGGCTACAATTCCTGATAATCTTCCCGTAAGAATATCTCCAGTTTTTGTAAGCTCAGGACTTCCTTGCAAGAAAATCATTTTCCCGTTTACAATGGAGGTATTTTTGGTTTCAGCAATATAACTCAATATCGCATCACGAGCAGCAGTAATATGATGTGGCATAGACTCCTTACTGATAGGAATATATTTTACGCCTGAAGTTGTTCCTGAAGTTTTACAAAGGTAAAGGGGTTTCCCTGGCCAAAGAATATTTTCTTTTCCGTCAATTATTTCTTGTACAGAGCCTTTCAAATCTTCATAATCTCGTACTGGAACATTGTTTTTCCAATCGGGATAGTTTGCGATTTCTGAAAAGGAATGGTCTTTCCCAAATTGGGTGTTTTTAGCTTGTTTTACCAATGATAATAAAAGGTCATGCTGAACTTTTACTGCATTATTTTTCCACTTATTATTTTTGGAAACAATATATTTTGCGAAAGGTAAGCTCAAAGCTGCTTTTACAGTCATAACTAAAAAGAAATATAGTTTTCAGGATTTACAGGCGTTCCTTTATGCCAGAGTTCAAAATGTAAATGAGGGCCTGAAGAAAGCTCTCCTGAATTTCCGATAATCGCTATTACCTCTCCAGATTTTACATATTCTCCTGTGTTTTTAAACAATATAGAATTGTGTTTATAAAGAGAAAAAACCCCATTCGCATGCTGAACGCCAATCACATATCCAGTTTCTGATGTCCAATGGCTTATAACAATTACTCCGTCAAATACACACTTTATCGGCTCATCTTCTTTTGCCACAATATCTGTGCCAAAATGCTCTTTTTTACGATTAAAACCATTGGTAATAACTCCTTTTATAGGGCTAAAAAACAAGATATTTTCCATATCAAGACTTCCTTTTTTGTCAGAAGAAGAAAGAGAAATTTTATCTTCCGCTTCCACCGCAATTCTAAGCAGGGAATCTTCTTTCGACTTTTTAAAAGAGAGTTCGGCTTCAAAGGAAGAAAGAGTAAGAATATTTTCAGTTGAAAGATTAATAGGGTCTTCCCCGTTTACAATAGCAGAAATATTTTTGAGGTAGAGTTCATTCACCAATAGTTTTTTCTCTAAAGAATCAGTTTTAAGCGTTATAGCAATTAATTCTTTATACAAATGGCTACTTGCTTTCCCTGGCACATATTCATTTAAAGGAGTGTAGCCAACAAGCAAAAGAAAACAAACAAATAACAAAATACATCCAATCGTCAAAACAGTAATTACATCTACACCTGAAAAACGAAACGAAAGTCGATCTTCAAGTGTGCTATCACTCATAACAATTAAGCGATACTTTTGTTTAAGTTTGCTAAAAAAAGAATTACTGTTTTTTTCTTTCATAAATTAAGGCAAATATCAAAAAAATAAATTTTCTCCACAGCAGAATACATACCAAAAAATAAAATATTTTTGTGCAAAATTAGTTTAATTGCTGTAAATGAATTTGATAGAAAAAAATAAAGCCACAAACTTACTAATATTATTTTTTATTACTCTAGTAATATGCTCCTGTTCAACTAAAAAGAATAATTTTATGAACAGGAAGTATCACAATACAACTGCAAAATATAATGGCTATTTTAACGGAAAAGAGAGTTTAAAAGCCGGGATTAAAAAGCTAGAAGAAAACCACAAAGACGACTTTTCAGAAATAATCCCTGTTTTTAAAACAGGGGATTTAGCAAAAAACCAAACAATTCATCCATATATGAATAAAGCCATTGAAAAAGGGTCGATTGTGATTCAGCGCCACTCTATGAATATTAGAGGAAAAGAGTATAACAAATGGATTGACGATAATTATTTTATGATTGGAAGGGCTTATTTTTATAAAGGAGAATTTGATGAAGCCATCAAAACATTTAACTATATAAAAGAGAATTATAAACGCAACCTCATAAAATATGACGCATCACTTTGGCTGTCAAGATGTTTTGCGGAAAAAGAAGATTATGTGGCTGCAGAAATGGAATTAGACCAACTGCAAACAGATAGAAAGTTTCCTGAAAAATTGGAGGATGATTTAGCAACAATTCTTGCGGATTTTTACCTAAAACAAGAGAATTACATATTGGCCCTGGATGAACTGAATACCGCAATAAAACGCATTAAAAAAAGGAAAAAGAAAACAAGGTTTTATTTCATTTTGGCACAATTAAATCAGCAACACCAAAACTACAATAAAGCCATTTCCTACTATGAAAAGGTAATAAAAGCCAATCCGGAATATGAAATGGTATTCAATTGTAAGATTAATAAAGCACAATGTGTTCAAGGTAATAGCAAACATTCTGAGAAAATGCGGGGGGAACTACTTAAAATGACAAAGGACGATAAAAACAAAGAATATTTAGA
The DNA here is from genome assembly GCA_012960835.1 of Flavobacteriales bacterium. Lineage (GTDB taxonomy): Bacteria > Bacteroidota > Bacteroidia > Flavobacteriales > BACL11 > DUAL01. The sequence continues at coordinate 5,569 of DUAL01000318.1, forward strand.
TCAAATTTATTATGCCATTGCAAAAATGGACTTAACCCAAGAGGACACCCTTTCGGCAATTAAAAATTTCATATTATCAACGGAGAAAAGCGAGTTTAATGATGAGCAAAAAGCCAGATCGTGTCTGGAATTAGGAAAAATATATTATTCCAAATCAAAATACATGAACGCTTCCGCATTTTATGATAGCACTATCGTGTTTATGGATCCCGAACATAAAGAATACAACCAAACTAAAGAAAGGCAGGTATTACTTGCAGAGCTTGCAGGATATATCAACACAATAAACTTGCAAGATAGTTTGCAAATTTTAGCAAAGATGAGTGAGGCGGAACTAGCTCAAGTAATAAACCAGTTTATTGCAGAAGAACAAAAGAAAGAATTAGAAAAGCAACAATTAGAAAGGCAAAATGCCAACCAAAGATTTGAAAATAATAGATTTGGCGAGAGAGAAAATAATTTTGGACAAAGAACAAGTGGCGGAAGATGGTATTTTTATAATCCAGCTACTCTAAGTTTCGGGTATTCACAATTTGTAAAACAATGGGGTAAACGAAAAAATGAAGACGATTGGAGAAGAAGCGATAAAAAGATATCTACAGAATTAGAAAACGATTCTACTGCACAAAACCAGAATCAAGAAGGCGGAAGAGAATCAACCAACAAAAAAGACCCACAATACTATAAAGATAAAATACCACTTACAAAAGAGAAAATAGAAGCATCCAATTTAATGATTATGGAAGCGCATTATCAGGCAGGGATGATATATAAAAGCTATTTGAGTGAAAACGAAAAAGCTGTAAAAACATTAGTTTCCCTTTGTGAAAGATTTCCTGAAAACGAAAATTATACCCCCCTTGCCTATTACAATTTGTATCTTATTTACACAGAGCAAAACAAAAACAATAAAGCCAAAAATTGTAGAGAAAGATTACTAATAAAATTTCCAGAAAGTAAATACAGTAAATTGCTAAACGATCCAGACTATTTAGCAAAAATTGAACAAAAGAAAAACAGCCAAAAAACCCATTATGAAAACACGCTATTTTTATATAACAACAAAAACTATTATGCTGTTATTGCCTTATGCGATTCGGTACTAATAGAAACAGAAAATAAAGAATTAAAACCAAAATACGATTTACTTAAAGCATTGGCAATAGGCAAAAGCAATGACAGTTTAAACTTTAGAAAACAGCTAAATGAAATTGTAAAAAACCATCCAGAAACAGAAGTTAAAAATAGAGCAGAACAAATCATTGCGCTTTTGGATAAACCGGAAAAAATGTTAAAAATAAACAGGGAAACAGTAAGCGGAACCCCGTATGTTTTTGATCAGGGGGAGGCACATTATTTTTTACTTATAACGCCAAAAGAACAAACAGATGTTAACTTTATTAAAACGCTACTTTCTGATTATCACAGCGAAAGATACAGTATTGAAACTTTTGAAATTAAGGCTATACTTTTTGGGCAGGAGAGCCATCTTATTATGATCAAAACGTTTGAAAACAGCAAAAACGCAACAGAGTACTTCAATTCATTTAGCAGTGCAAGTAAAGTGAATAACGAATTATCAAAAACAGAGAGCAAAAAACTTATAATTTCAGCACAAAATTTTAAGTATTTTTTCAAGCATAAGGATATAAAAAAGTATTACGAATTTTTTACTAACAATTATTTAAACGAACTTAATAATTGATAAAGAAATTATTACATTTGTACCTACAAAACAAAATCATCATGTTTACAAACAAAAAAGAAATGACAGGGCAAAACGAAACATCAGGGGCGGTAAATATTATTGGTGTTGGCACGATTATTACAGGCGATATTCTATCTAAGGGAGACATTAGAATTGATGGGACTCTAAAAGGTGCTGTAAAAACAGCTGGCAAAGTTGTGGTTGGGCAAGCCGGAACAATTGAAGGAGACATTGAATGTAATAATGCGGATATTGCGGGCTCATTAAATGCAAAAATCACAGTTGCACAACTCTTGTCGTTAAAAGCAACCGCAAAGTTAACTGGAGATTTGATAACTAACAAATTAGCTATTGAGCCAGGAGCCGCCTTTACTGGCCATTGCAGTATGGGGGCAGTAATAAAAGACATTAAGCATGTCGAAAAAACAGAACCCAAAGAAAAAACAGCTTAATCCCTACATCAAATACTCTTCATTAACCACACAAATGGCAGTAATCATAGCTACAGGCGCTTTTTTTGGAGAGTATCTAGATAAAAAAACCACCTCAGACATTCCTATTTACACCATTATCCTTTCCCTGCTTTCAATTTTTTTAGCACTGTACTATGTGTTAAAGAAAATAATAAATCACAATGAAAAAAAGTAAAACCATTTTATTGATCATCTCATTTATTATTAGTACAAATTTTTAAAATAAAAATAACATTTCAGCAGGTTTTAATAATTCAAATATTCTTGTTTTCGCTTTCATTTTTGGCAGACATAATTCAATTAAAATTTTCCAAAAATAAAAATATCACCCCAGCTCATTTTTTAACGATTAATTTTTTAAGGATATTATTATGTGTTGTATTTTTATTGCCAACCATTTTAAAATATAGTAAGTCAGATAATATTTATATTTATAACTTTTTTATTATCTACTTCATTTATCTTTTTCATGACATTATATTTAACAGTAAAAAGCTTAATAAAATAAATGGTTAATTTTTTATTTTTATTCCCACATTTTTAATTTTTTATTTAATTTTGCCGCCGAATTTCAAGAACATTAAAGGGGTATGCTAAAAAGCAAGCTAAAAACAGTATTTGCACTACTTATATTTTGTACTACTTCTTTTATAGAAGCAAAAGCAGAGCGTCCTGATAAAAGTAATTTAACAGAAGCATATGATCCAAAGCCAATGATTATGCATCATGTCTTAAATGCGCATGAATGGCATTTGTTTGATTACAAAGATAGTGAGGGAAAGCCACACCCTGTTTCTATTCCTCTTCCAATTATTCTTATTACAGAGGGAAATTTAGATGTTTTTTTATCAAGTGATTTCAAGCACGGGCAGGTAGCTGTGGAAAAAGGAAACAGAACATACATACTTGATGAACACGGGCATATTAATGAAGAAAATGGAGCGCCTATTATTGACGTTTCAATTACTAAAAATGTAGCGTCAATGCTAATCTCTGTACTGTTACTCCTACTATTACTTAAATCAACAGCCAAAGGGTATAAAAGAAATAAATACGCACCTAAAAGAATACAGGCTTTTTTAGAGCCAATCATTCTTTTTGTAAGGGATGACATAATTAAAGCAAATATAGGACCAAAATATGAAAGATATACGTCATTTTTATTAACAGTATTCTTTTTTATTTTAATTAATAATTTTATGGGATTAATTCCTGGATCTGCAAATGTAACAGGCAATATATCAGTAACCCTTGTGCTCGCTATGTTTACTTTTGTTATTACAACTATTTCTGGAAACAAAAACTATTGGAAGCATATTTTTAATCCTCCCACCCCACTACTTTTAATGCCAATCATGATCCCAATTGAGATTTTTGGAGTCTTTACCAAGCCTTTTGCCCTTATGATTAGGTTGTTTGCAAACATTACAGCAGGGCACATAACAATACTGAGTTTAATCTCTTTGATATTTATGGTGCAATCCCAATCAGGAAATGGCGCTGCTTTTGGAGTTGCTCCACTTTCAGTATTATTTGTGCTATTTATAATGCTTATTGAACTATTAGTAGCTTTTTTACAAGCGTATATATTTACATTATTGTCAGCCGTATTTATAGGGCTGGCTGTAGCAGAAGATCATTAATTATTAACAAATTTGTTTAACTAAAAACTATTTAAAATGGAAGAATTAAAAGGAATTGCCGCAATTGGCGCAGGATTATCAGCTGTTGGTGCTGGTATCGGAATTGGATTAATCGGAGGGAAAGCTCTTGAGGCAATGGCTCGTCAGCCAGAACATTCAGGAATGATTCAAACCAATATGTTTATTACTGCCGCTCTTGTAGAGGGAGTTGCACTATTTGGCTGTGTTATTGCTCTTATGCAAGCGGCATAATAACCAATTAATCTCCTGTTAACAGAGGATTAATAAAAAACATAAAATTATGGAACTAGTAACGCCAGAAATAGGGTTAATATTTTGGACTACAGTAGTATTTTCACTTTTACTTGTTGTATTAAAAAAATACGCATGGAAACCAATTTTAAGCGCAGTTGATGAAAGAAATAAAAGTATTGAAGATGCTTTAAAAGCAGCAGATAAAGCAAAAGAAGAAATGCTCTCTCTTAATGCAGACAATGAACGGATACTAATGGAAGCAAAAAAAGAAAGAGACATACTTTTAAAAGAAGGTAGAGAAATTAAAGATAATATTATAGCTGAAGCGAAAGATAAAGCAAAGATTGAGTCTGATAAAATATTAATAACAGCAAAGGAGCAAATTAATAATGAAAAAATGAAAGCAATTACTGAGCTTAA
>DUAL01000319.1 GCA_012960835.1 Flavobacteriales bacterium
GTGATGACTTTGCCATTAGCTTTTGTTTTATTGTTATCAGCTAGAGATAAATTTAATATTGTTATTTATTCTATTGCTAGTTCAATAGGCTCATGGTTTTTAATCTACACTTTTGCTAGACAAGCATACGTAGCTATGAGTGTAGAGTTGTTTATCTTGCTACTTGTTATCGTTCTTGACTATTGGAAAAATAAAAACAATTCCTTACTTAAAACTACAGTACTTAAAAGGAGTAAAGGTATTGCCTTAATAACTATTTTATTACTGCTAAGTTTAGCTGCTAATTTTACTGATAAAGGATGGGGTTCAGAACTAAACTCTAATTTAAAGACTGATAAAATTTTAAGTATTGTCGACACTAAGAACAACCCAAGGTTTCCGGCCTGGAGAAATACAATTGAAATGATCAAGGAACATCCTATTACTGGGGTTGGGGTTGGTCAGTGGGGTGAAACATATCCGCTCTATTATGATCGTGTGATGAACGATGTTATTTTTAACGAAAAAACTCAACTAAGAAGATTACATAATGATTATCTAGAAATGTTTGCAAATTTTGGATTAATTGGATATCTTTTTTTATTATGGTTGCTTTATTTGATTGCTAAGATTGTATTGCTTGCATTAACAAATAAATCTAATGAATATAGAAATATAGTTCTAGCTGTTACATTAGGCTTAACGGGTTTTTCTGTAGTTGCCATGTTTTCTTTTCCAGTCAGAGTTTATCTGCCTGCCTTTTTGGTTTTTGTATATATTTCGTTGCTTTTCAATTTAGATGATTCGTGTAAAAAATCTTTTGTGATTATTAAATTAAGAGGTAAAGTTTTAAAGTTATTTTTATTCTTATCAATCCTAGCAGGCTCTATTTCGGTATTTGCTTCTAAATATGCTTATGATTGGCTTATTGCAGAGCATCATGCATTGAATGCAAGCGCACTTATTATACTTAAAAAATATAATTTAGCAGTTAATTCTAGCTTAGAAGCTCTTTTGTACAACAAAAAATCGCCAGTTTATTATTTTATGGTTGGCAGTAGTTTGTTAAATTTAAATAGACCAAAAGATTCAATCTTCTTCCTAAAAAAAGCAATCGATATATCCCCTTTCAATACTAGGGCTTTGCTGCAATTAGCTGTGGCTTACCAAAGCAAGCCTACGCAAGATTTAGAAATGGAGCGAAAGGTTTTGGAGTTTATCTTAAGTTTCGACCCTAAAAATGTTAACGCACTGTCATATTTAGTAAAAAATTTATCTATTAACAATAGGGGTAGAGATGCTGCAATAGTTTATAAACGACTCAAGCATTATTTTGAACACTTTAATGGTAGAAGTAATTTTGGCCCTTATCACGCTATTGTGGGGCTTACAGCTATATCTGTTGGAGATTACAAATATGCCCAATATATCTACAAGGATGCAATTAAACAGCTTCCATCTGCACAAAATTATTATAACCTTGCTATTCTTGAGTATGATTATCTAAAGAATTATAAAAATGGAGTGGATTTAGCCAAAAAATCATTGGCTATTGATCCAAATATACCAAGACATAAAGAGATGAAGCTCCTAATTGAAAAGTATGAATCTATTACTAAACAATAATCTCTAAAGTATAATTTGGCCATTATTTAATGAATAATAGTAAATGGCATTGATTGTACAAAAATACGGCGGCACTTCAGTCGGCTCAGTTGAGAGGATTCAAGCCGTCGCTAAAAAG
>DUAL01000320.1 GCA_012960835.1 Flavobacteriales bacterium
CGAAGACATTTGAAGATCTCTGTTGGTTGCTCTATGAACAAGCGATGCTTATTGAGGGGGTGAAACTTCCAAACCCTGCAACTTTTGTAACCAGATTGAATAATTTCCTTATCAAATCAATTTGAGTTTATACCAAGCAAAAAGTTGTACCTAAGAATTGAAATTAGGATTTAGGAAATACAGTTTTTTTAATATGTAAAGTGTATCATGGAAGATTTTCAATCACAATTTAGAGCTGAAAACGATCAAATTCAATTTCATCCATCTGACAAAAAGGAAGCTGAATTTATTTATATACAGTTAAAAGTTGAATGGTCCTATTTGAGAGAAAAGTTGAATAAATCCAGAGACTCGCTTGATAAGTTGTTAGACAAAGATATTGAAAAAAAAACACAAGAAGTAGGAACACTTATTTTTATAAATAAAGCCCTTCAATCTATCAAGGAAAAGTTTGAAGCAATAAAGATTTGGTTTGAAAAAAATGATCTCCCACATCCAAAAGTACCAAAAACCACCAAATTAAGAAAAGAACGAGTTGCATTATTTAACGAATATATAAAAAATCTTCGCCAGAAGATTAAAGATGACATCATGTCTAATCAATCAGAAATACAAGGAACGTAAACAGCTTATACTATTAGAACTTGAACTGAAAGTTGATTTTGTATTCAGTTGCAGAATCTAAATCATCTTCATAGGATTCCACTCGTATATTTGGTGCTACTAATAATCCATTGCCGCAACTTAATTGAATTCCAGCAATGAGATAAGTACTGTTATCCTTCCAACCATCAATCTCATCTGTATTAGGATCAAACATATCGTACCTTACAAATGCATCTAGTTTATCTGTCATGCTATAATTAGAACTTACTGAAATGATCTGGCTTTCTATCCCATCTTTTTTCAGCATATTAAATTGACCTCCCAACCGAAGTCCCATACCAGCAAAACCACCAAATAAACTGGCCATGCTATTTGGCTTATCATCCGTTTGTTCAGTAGTATAAACCACGCCTGCATTGAAACCACTGTTTTTTACCAAATTATGCTCACCATATGTTGAATTGAATGCAATTTTATGATATTTATCGCTCTGGGGATTCTTATATCCTTCACCATTTACAACCTGCAGGCTCATTTTGAGTTGATTAACCAGTACTCTGGAAAAACCAATCCCCAGATCGGCTGTAGATGAAAATTTATATTTGTCTATAGCAGATTTTTCAATGAACCGATATCCCCAATTTTTTTCCTGTATGTTGTAGGTGTTCATCCCAATTATTCCCAAACTGAGTTTACCATAGGATGTTTTGTAATCAATCTGGGCTTTCTTGAGAAATGTGACCAGTCGTTCATCTTCTTCTTCCACTTTATTCGTCCTGCCTACATCAAAGACAACTTTGAAGCTCACATTATCAGATACATTAACTCCATATGAAAAATATTGTCGTTGGAAATTAAATGCTGACTTTTCTTCTGCATTAGTATAATTGAAATATGTTACTCCACTAATCTTTCTATCAGCTGCAATACTTATTGAGATATAAGTTAAAAGTATGATTAAATATTTCATTTCTTTTTCCTTTCGTTTTGTTTAGATTTTTTTACCTATAAAAAAGTAGAGTAAAGTTCCTGTTATAAGTGCTAGAAATCCTTTTCCAAATCCAATTTCTTTAGAAAGCAACCCAGATTCTTGGCACCATGATAAAATTGCGAACA
>DUAL01000321.1:0-624 GCA_012960835.1 Flavobacteriales bacterium
TTGGAAGGGGGGGGGGAGGTCAAGTTAATGATGAAAATGTTTTGTTGTTTTCCATATTTTTGCCTTTCCTTTAAAAAGTGAATTCTATCCCGTTATTTAGTTGGATATATGATTTTCCCATAACACCATGGGGATCATCATCATAGCGATAATTGAGTTCTATAACAAACGACAGACTTTCATTCACTGAAAAATTAATGCTTCCATCATAAAGCAAGCGATAATCATTTATATCTGAAAAAGAAAACTGATAATAAACTGTATTGTAAAGTTGTGCATTTTTAGCAATGTTTATATTCCAACTCAAATAATTTGTGGATCGTAAAAGTTTTTTTCCAGGTTCATTAACTATATCATAGATTTCATTTTCCTGCATAAGACCAATACCTAGGAATGTATTCATTCTATCATTGGAAACCATTTTATAACGCAAGCCACTTCCTGCCAGTTTCCTGTCCTTTATTAAGAGGAAATCATTAAATCCAAATTGAGTAAAAACCTCAAAAAATAATTTAGATGAGATCATTTTTGTCATTCGTAAATGACCAAATCCTTTGTTCACGACTTGATTTTTTTCTAAACCCTTTTCCTGTTTATAGCCGTTCTCATAATTAAGGATTAAAA
>DUAL01000321.1:812-1720 GCA_012960835.1 Flavobacteriales bacterium
AAAAAGATAATTATTGGATTGTTCATCTCTTCAATTTACCCAGAGGAATCAATTTGGAGTATGCTCCCACTCTTTTACAATTGCCTTAGGAAGTGGATAACCAAGAAATTTTATATTGTTTCCAAACTCAATTAAAAATTATAAGTGAAACTAATTCCTGCGGTTTTATTTTTTACATCATATGTTGGGGTAAAACTAAAATCTAATTTCTTTCCATATTTGAAGCGTACTTTATCCCTCTTACTTTCAATAGTTCTGATACCATGAATATAATCATATAAATAATCTCCAATCAGCACACCTATCCCCAATGGTATTAGAAAAGATGCACCAGAATATTTTTTTCCCAATTCAACCAATTGATAGCCATATACTCCTCCGGTTTCGGCTATTGGTATTTTTTGGTATCTTATCTCGTCATCTGTTCCTGGATTTACAATATATATTTCATGAGGTGAGTCCCTCCATCCATCTTCTTTCATTGATATCGCGCCTCCAATGATAGCTAATATACTTCCAGCAGCGATCCAACGTATTTTTTTTGCTATTTTTTGCTCTCCCGCATAGTGGTGAATCGTTCCTGGAATAGGTATAGCTGCCAAAAGTAAACCGACATTTAATCTTCTATTCATATCCTGATATTCATCAAAGGTCATTTCTTCAGGAATAGGATTAATAGGATTTTCGCTTAAAATATCATTTCCATATCTATTCATCAAATTATCATTTTGAGAAAAACTGATATTTAATACCAATGTAATAATAATTAAAACAGTATTCTTCATTTATATCTCCTTAAATCTTAACTAGACACAGAAAATTACAAAAATTCATATCAATATTGAATGGATAAAACAAAAAACTTAGCTACTTAGAAGGGATCTTGCTTAAATCCTATCCATTTGGGT
>DUAL01000322.1 GCA_012960835.1 Flavobacteriales bacterium
ATGTCTGCTTACAGTGCAACCCAGGTTGATTATTTATTATATTTACCATATATTTGTAATATTTTATATATATATGTATAATGCTTAACATATTTAACATATTTAACATATAATTTAATATTATGGAATCAAAAGAAGATAAATTTAAAAGATTGGCTAATGCAAGAGTGAATAACGCAATAAAGCAATTAGAGTTAATCGGTAACTTATCTAACTCATCATCATATGGATATTCTGGCGATGAAGTTAGAAAGATTATGAGTACATTAAATCAAAAAGTTAAGGAAGTTAGCTTTAAGTTTCAAGAAAGTTTAAAAAAAGAAAAATTCAAGCTCTAATATTTATTATGACTAGTTGGAAATATATAAAAAAACAACCATTTGAAAAAAATAAAAACTCCATACAAGATGGTTTTTTTCATTCAGGTACAGAAGTTAGTGCGCTAGTCCGTGAAGCGATTCAGAATTCATTAGATGCTCAACTTGATAGTAATAAACCAGTAAGAATAAAATTTTCCATTAGAGATAAATCTAATGCGTTATCTCATGCAGAAAATAAAAAATGGTTTGGACCTGAAGCTTGGAGTCATTACAATTCTGATAATAATGGCTTGGTAAATACGCCAAAAGAATCCGATGAATGTAATTATTTAATTTTTGAAGATTTTAATACAACAGGTCTTAATGGCAATATAGAGCAAGATGCTCGTAGAAAAGGTATTGAAAACCCTTTTTATTCTTTTTTTCGAGCAGAAGGAGAAAGTGGAAAACTAAACAAGTTGGGTAGTCACGGTCTAGGAAAGATAGTCTTTCCAATGTGTAGCAGGATTAGAAGTATATTTACACTAACAACACGATCAGATGATCATAAAACATATTTAGTTGGTCAAAGTATTTTAAAATTTCATCAAATCCACACCACCACATTTCACCCAGATGGGTGGTATGGAGTCTTTAGGGAAGACGGTTTTCAATTACCTGTTGACAATCAAAGTATTATTGACGATTTTAAAGATACATTTAAAATAATTCGTGACGATAATGAAAGTGGATTATCTATTATTATTCCATGGCTTGATGAAGATATAAAATGTGAAGAGATAATCAAGTGTATTGTTGAAGAGTATTACCCGTCGATTATGGATAGTATGCTTGAAGCTGAAATCATTAATAATAATGACGAAGTGTTCCTTTTAGACTATAACACTTTATTGGATTCAATTGATCAAATAGATGGGCTTGATTCATCATTAAAGTTGAAAATAAATTTAGCAACTGACTTTTATACTTCCCCTCTTACGGGTGAGCTTCAAAGTAAAGAAAATTTAACGGTTTTAGATTGTCCAGCAACAAAAAAACATGAATGGAAAAAAGAATTATTTTTAAATAACTCTATACAAAAAATTTCAGACGATTTAGAAAATGGTGTTGCGATTATAAAAGTACCAATTACTATCTACCAGAAAGAACATAATCCAGTTGATTCATTCTTCCATGTGATACTTAAAAAGATTGAAACATCTATAAAGCCTACCTTTATAAGGGATAAGCTGATCATCACTAATGCTGCCTTATATACCACCCCTGGTTATATTGCAATAGTTATTATTAGAGATACTCCGCTTACAAGATTTTTGGGTCATGCAGAAACTCCGGCCCATACTAAATGGGACCCGTTATCACAAAATTTTAAAGGAAGATATGATTATGGGCGAGAGCTTATACGGTATGTATCCCTTGGTGTTAAAAAGATTTTAGAAAATCTTCAATCTGAAGATGAAAAAGTTGATTCTGTTGCTTTATCAAATTTTTTCTCTATAGAGCACAAGAATCTTGATAAAGAGGGTAAAGCTAAAAAAGGGGAAAAAGATACTAGCAAGGTTGTGCTACCTGAGAAAATAATCAAAGGTAAGAGTTATTTTAATGAGAGTTCTTTGAGTGATGGATTTAAAATATCAGGAGCACAAGACCTTGAGTTTTTAAGAAAATTTAGTATTTTTGTGGCATACGACTTGTTGAGAGGAAATCCATTTAATAAGTGGAATGCGGCAGATTTTGACCTTGAAGATATGGTGACAGATATGAAGCATGTCGACAATTTAACTTTCTTAAATAATAGCATTAACTTTGAATCGAATAATAAAGATTTTTACATAAAGGTCCAAGGTTTTGATACTAGACGAGATGTAAAAGTTGCAACTAAAAGTCTTGGAAGTAAGTAATGCGCAGTTTTAACTACACAGATAGAAAAAAGATATTTCGTGATAGTTTTTCAATGTCAGTTTCAAAAAATAATGACGATCAAGTTATTCTTGAAGTTGATTTTCCAGATTTTTCCGCCCTAGAGTATGAGTTTAATTCTAAAGTTTTGTTAGAGGCTTATAATAAAAATATCTTTAAAAGATTTGACTGTGGGACTGTGGGCAATATCGTATCAAAGGATAGTTACGTACTTGATGATTTTTATGATGCTGAAGATATTCTTTTTAGACTTAAAGTGGTTAGTGATGTAGGCTCTAGACTAGAGGGGGTAGCTGATAGGATTCGTCAAGATAGTGACAGCCACATTAATGATTCCATTATTAATATTAAGTCAATTGATTTGTTTGGGGAGGTGTGGAGTATTGAGTTCTCCGATGAAAACCCTACAGTTTTGCTTGATAAATCTATTGATAAGAATTTAATTACATCAAATTCTATTTTCACGGGGCTTGTTATACCTGCTGTATTTCGTGAGGTGCTTATTAGAATATTAGTGGCTGAACAAGATAGTTTAATTATTGATTATGAAAATACACAGATGGGAGAGGATTGGAGGATGGATTGGCTTATTTTCTGTGGTCAGAATACAGGAAAGTTTCTTGAACAAGATGTATTTAATAAAATGGATACAGATGAAAAATATGCTTGGGTTGATAGGATTGTGGCTGTATTCTGTAGAAAGAAGAGTTTATTAGATAGTTTAATTTCATCAATTGACACTGATTTATAGATATGAAATTATCAAAGTTAACGAAAGAAGGTATAGATGAGTTTATCTATTTTTTGGATAATATTCATGATATTGATGTGCAGAAAAAGCGCATGGAAATTTTAAGCCTTAGTAAAGAAATCAATAATACTAATTGTATTGTTTTAGAAGAATTTCCAATACTTAAGATGGATGTTGCAAAGTACTTATTTGAGTTGTTACAAAACATAACAGAAGATATGCTATTTGATAAAGGGTTATGGTGTTGGCTGTCTTTGTATTATTTTGATGCAGTTTGCATAAAAGACAAGCAAGAAATGTATAAACCTGGAGATGTAAACAGATGGGTACCTATATTTGACCATCATCAAAAATATCATCGTCATCTACTTGCAAGTCCATGGGGTGTTTACAGGCGGTATAAAGGCGACCAAAGTGCGTTATCCGCTATATTATCTGGCAATGTTCAAATACATGGTGACTTGTTAGAACAACTAGCTTCTAGGCAAGAGATAATATCATGTAAGCCAATTATGCAAACTGCAACAAGATTGTATTTTGATGATGAAACTGGCTTAGCTAAAAAAGGATCTGGTGGTGCCGGACCGGGAAGCCCTCGCAGACTTGCAATCGTTCATCTGCAATTATCAAGAACATATGATTTTTATGAAATGAGTGTTGATGACATTTTGAATATATTGCCAAAAGAATTCGATAGATTTCTAAAAGAATAAAGCTAATACATGTTTAAATTCAATCTATAAAATTATTGTTTTTTGCGACTTAACAATATGACTGATAAATATACTTTTATAGATTTATTTGCTGGATGTGGCGGCTTAAGTGAAGGTTTTCTAGCTTCAGGTAAATTTAAGGGTTTAGCTCATGTTGAGTGGGAGCTTCCAATGGTTAAGACACTCAGAAACAGACTTGAATCGAAGTGGAATCATTCGGAAGATGAGGTGTTAAAACGTGTTGTGCATTTTGACATCCAAGAGAGTAATAGCCTTGTTAATGGAAATTGGAATGATGAACTTATAAAGGATTATGGATCTACTAATCATAATTTATTAATAGAGAAGGGTTTAAGGGGTCTTGTTAAGGATGACAAAGTGGATGTTCTAATTGGCGGACCTCCGTGTCAAGCTTACTCAATTGCTGGCAGAGCCCAAGATAAAAATTCCATGAAAGATGATTATAGAAATTATCTATTTGAAAGCTTTGTAAAGGTTGTGGATGAGTTTAAACCTAAACTTTTTATTTTTGAAAATGTTCCTGGTATGCTAAGCGCCCAACCCGGCGGAATAAAAGTTACGGAAAGGGTGTACAAAGCTTTTGCTGATATTGGCTATGAAATTACAGATTCACACAGGTTGAAAAATAATGTGTATTCAGCTGCTGATTTTCATGTGCCGCAAAAAAGAAGAAGATTGATAATAGTTGGTGTTAAAAAATCTGAAGATTTATCACTTAAAGGTGTTTATGAGAAAATTGATAATCAGAAAAAATCTGAAAAGTTCACTGTTAGAAATGCAATTGAAAATCTTGATAAGTTTCATCCATTAGAGGCAAGCATTAAAAAAGATGGCAAGAACATATCTCATCAAAATAAAAGTAGTTCAACTAGTAAATTGCATCATATCCCAAGGTTTCACAATGATAGAGATGTGAAGATCTTTAAAAAATGGGTTGTGAACGATATGAATAGCAAAAGTTCGGTAGAAAAAATTGATTTTTATAATAAGTTAATGAATAAAAAGTCGAATCATGCCAAATATAGAAATTTAGATTGGGACAAGCCATCTCCAACAATTGTAGCTCATTTGTACAAGGATGGCTTGATGTTTATTCATCCAGACTCAGAGCAGGCTAGATCCATTACTGTAAAAGAAGCTGCATTGCTTCAATCTTTCCCCGATGATTTTAAATTTATTGGCGGTAGCGGTGTTTGTTATAAAATGATAGGAAATGCAGTACCGCCAAAAATGGCTGAATGTTTAGCAAATGGTGTTTATGATTATTTAGAGGAAAATTCATGAAAGTATTGGTTGCCTGTGAAGAGAGTCAGGCAGTAACAAAAGAACTAAGGAAATTAGGGCATGAAGCCTATAGCTGTGATTTATTACCGTGTAGTGGTGGGCATCCAGAGTGGCATTTTATTTGCGATGTTTTTGAAGTTATTCAAAATTTTGGCGGCGAACTCCAAAATGGAGATGTATTAGAATCCATTGATGAGTGGGAAATGATGGTTGCACATCCACCTTGTACGTATTTATCTGTTAGTGGTGCAAAGTGGTATTATCATCCTGATGATAAAGATTTACCAACTTCAGATAGGAGGCCACATCCTAGATTTCCAAATAGAGCAAAACATAAGGATGAAGCCCTTGATTTTTTTATTAAATTGATGAGTGCCCCTATTGATAGGATTGCTATAGAGAATCCTGTAGGCATTATTAGCACTAAGTATAGAAAACCAAATCAAATAGTGCAGCCTTGGATGTTTGGTGACGAGGCAACAAAAACTACATGCTTTTGGACAAAGAATTTACCAGATCTAGAGCCTACTAAAATTGTTGGAAAAGGCGAAAGGATAACTTTTAAGAGTGGAAAAAGTCAACCTAAATGGTATTCTGATGCTATGGTTAATGCAAAAACAAACGAAGAAAGGCAGACATTAAGAAGTAAAACCTTTCCGGGGATTGCTAAAGCGATAGCAACTCAATGGACTACTACATAACGAGTAGGTGAGTGTGAATACAGTACTTAAAAAAATATACAGTGTTAAGTTGAGGCCCGAATTGCAAGCATTTCAAGATCTTAACAAGAGCGACATTAATAGTATTGTTAATAACCTTGGTGGCATAGTTAGAATTGGTCGAGAAGAATATAGAATATCCATTGAAGATAAGAAAAAATTAATTGAATTTGCTCTAGTTGATAATGGAATGAGTGAGACTGAGCATGTCTATATCAGAGGCGGGGGGTTTTATAGAGATGATAACGAGGTTCTTTTAGATAAAAAAAATTGGTCTTATTATCATAAGCATAGAGATTTTATATCAGATAAGATTTATAAAGGTAAGCCTCAAATTGTTGAATCGATTGATTTTGAAACTGACCAAATAATTAAAAAAATACCAAACCCTACTACGAATAATGAGTTTTTAAGCAAAGGTTTAGTGGTGGGATATGTGCAAAGCGGAAAAACTGCAAACTTTACGCACCTTATTTCAAAGGCAGCCTCTATTGGATATAAATTTATTATAATTTTAGGGGGGATGACAAATACTCTCAGGGTTCAGACACAATATAGGGTGGATAGAGAGTTAACTGGCAATGATCAATATAACGATAGTAGGGTTTCATTTGTTCAGTGGGGGAGAAATGAAAATCAATATCGCTCATTGACACAGGCGAAAATAGGCAATGACAGTGGGGATTTTTTCGCACCTGTTGAAAATTTTACGAAACGATTTTCATCAACTAATGATGTTACATTGGCAATAATAAAGAAACTTGCACGAACAGGGAGTGAATATAAGGCATTTGGATCGGTTATTGGGGCGCTGATTAATTGGGTTGAAAATAGAAGTGATAAAGACTCTCCTATGCCTCCACTAATGATAATTGACGATGAAGCTGATCAAGCTAGTGTAGATAGTAATGAGATAGATGATGGAGATCCGACAACTATAAATCATGCGATACGATATTTAATGTCATTGTTTACACAGGTATCGTACGTTGGTTACACTGCAACTCCTTTTGCAAATATATTTATTGATACATCTTCTATTTACAAAGGTTTACCTGATCTTTATCCAGATGATTTTATTTATTCTTTACCAGAGCCAAAGGGTTATTTTGGTGCAAAACAATTTTTCAACTCAGAGTCTTTATATATAGCTACCGTTCCAGATTTGGAAAAAGATGATATTAATAGAGCCAAGTCTGAAATTACTAGTTCAGTAATTTGCGCATTATGGGATTTTATTTTTTCAGTCATTGTAAGAAGATTTCGTGGCGATAAAAATAATTGTGGATTTATGCTCCATACAGATCATAGAATTACATACCATGAAGTTGTTTTTGATAAGGTAGAAGCCTATCTGTTACACGTCAAGACTGCTATCGAATCAAATGACGTTAATATGCGTGATTTTATTTTTTTAGAGTGGAAAAGGTTTGAGGATAAAGCTAAAAATATCTCAGATTTAGAAAATTACAACTACGCCTTTCCAATTGTTGACAAGGATTCTTTATTTCAAAAAAGCTTGAGTGTTCTTGAAGAGTTAAAAGTTCGAGTTCTTAATGGAGATCATGATAATCTTGATTATCATAATGAGGATTTAAGTGTTTTACTGTGTATCGGAGGAACTTTAATGTCAAGAGGTGTGACGATAGAAGGATTGACAGTTTCTTACTATTTGAGAGAATCTCCAAGATATGATACGCTGCTTCAAATGGGAAGGTGGTTCGGCTATAGAAGTGGGTATGAAGATTTGGTAAGAGTGTACACCACTGAAACTATTTTAGAATATTTTGAATATATTATGACTGTAGAGGGTGACTTGAGGTCGGAGATAAGTAGATATCAAAAGGAAAGGTTAACGCCAAGGGAGTTTTCTCCAAGAGTTAAAGCGCACATGAAAATGCTTCCAACTGCTAAGATGGGTGGAGCTTCCAAGCAAAAATCATACTCTCAACAAACTGTACAAACAATATATTTTTCGAGAGAGATTAGCATATTAAAGAATAACCATCGAGTGGCAACAGATATGATTAATGGTGTGCATCAGAATAGCATAAGAAGCGATCAGGGTAATTATGATTTTTATGACTTGCCAATTAACAAGCTAGTGATGTTTATAGATAAATTTAGAGACTCTCTTTCATTTGATAAGGCGGACCTCCTTAGATATCTTGACATAAGAATTAACTCTGGAGAAATTCAAAAATTTAATCTAAAAATTTCTGGGTTAAAACAAAAGAGAGAGGGTAGTTTTTCTGAAGAGTATGGTAAGGATATTTACATAAATCCTGTAAAGCGAAATGCTAGGGCTGGAACTGGCTGGAAGAATATCAATCAAAAAATTGTCAATATTGGCGTAATTTCCGACTCTAACGATATACCTAATTATGAAAAAAATGACCTTAATAAGCCTTTGTTGATATTGTATTCTATAGATTTCATCAACTCAGACGCCTTTAAAAAAAGACACATAAAGGAGGATAATTTTATAGCAGGGGTTGATGCGCTAGATGGTTTAAATTTTAATCCAAAAGGGTTTGCTTTAGTGTTTCCAGTTTCACAATCTAAAAATGGTGAAACTAATTATTATCAACAGATATTTTCAAGATAGAGGATGGCATGATTACATTAGAAATGGTTAATGCTTTTGAAAGTTATGATGGGGTTTCCGATCTTTTTAGGGGCGATGTCATACCTAATGCATTGAATGTTAAGATACTTGGTTATTATGACCATAAAAATTTATTGCATATTGCGATTGAAAGCAATGTTGACAGTTTTAAGTCAATTGAAATTAATGGTATGAGTGTTTTATTCCAAAATATTAATACAGAGAATCAAGGGTCTTTTAGTGCTTTAGTATTTACTTGTCGAAGCAATGCTTTTAAAGATTACTTTATAAAAATTATTAATGAAATTTTACATAAAACCCTAAAAGGTGGCAGCATTGAAGGGAATACACCATATATCATTGATAATTGGCTTTATTTTTTAAATCTTCCAATAAAGGATAAATTAACTTCAGATCAAATTTTAGGCTTAGTTGGGGAGTTGCTATCTTTAGAGAGTTTTTGTAAGTTAGGAATGTCTGTCGATTTGGCTATTGACGCTTGGCAAGGGCCTTTTGGAGCCAAAAGAGATTTCATGTTTAAAAGTGTTGAAATTGAAGTGAAAGCCTCTAGCAAGCAAAGCGGGCATATACATAAAATAAATAGTTTAGAGCAGTTGTCTTTTGAGGAGGGTGAAAAAGTATTGGTATACTCATGGAATATCTATAGAGATAGATCTAAAAAATCTCCCAGTATTGTTGATATTGTTAATAGAATCAGAGATGAACATTTAATTACCCCCTCTCAATTATCCGAATTTAACTCAAGACTTTATGAGGTGGGCCTTGATTTGAGAGATTTCAATGATTATCTATCGGATAGGTTTCAAATATCAAGTTATTTCATTTGTAGAGTTTCCGAAAATTTTCCTAGAATTACTCCAGATTCATTTAAAAATAAATTAAGTAAAAGAATTGGAAATGTTGAATATGATATTGATCTAAATGGCTTTTTAGAGCTTGATATTAAGGATATTGTAAGTGAAATACACTAAATATATTAAAAAATTAACTCCGCAAGAGCTAGGTTATAGAAAAGGAAGATTGACAACCGGTGGGTATTTTTACGTATCAAAATCTGCAGTCGGCAGTTTTTTTGAAACACTAGACAAAAAGCTCCACAATGATTCTAGAAATTTAATATTCAATGACCCTCTTAAGAAAAATCACACCATTGAGGCATCGTACGTGTATCACAATGACTTGTTTGCTTTGGATAATGGGACAAGGAATGAGTATCGAATTTATTTGAATAGAGATTTGGCAAAACATGAGCTTCATTTTCAACCAGATGATATTGTTGTATTTGAACGAAAAGAAAGCGATCGTTTAACTCTCTCTCACTACAGGCCGGGAAGTGAAAAGTATGAAGAGTTGCTAAATATTATCAACACCAATTTTGTAAGAGGTAATCATGCCTTATTATAGAAATTTCTAACTAAATTGATAAATCTAATTTTTAACTAGTTAGGTACAATTTAGATTATGCAAACTTTATTATTAAATAGTAATGCCGGTATTAGTAGAGGCTACCTCAGTAATAATCAAACGCTCAGCCATTGATGAAAAATGGCCTGGAGGCTGGGAGTCATTTGTACGAGACGTTCCTAATCAAACACTTTGTGCCGATACTTTTAATAGGCCTTGCAAGCCTCTCTTCTA
>DUAL01000323.1 GCA_012960835.1 Flavobacteriales bacterium
TTCCTTGTTTCCAAAATCAATGGATGAGCAGGTAGCACAACAAGTGCTGTGTAATAACACAGATGAGGATTATCCGGATGTAACTATTGTAATTGCTGATGCGACCAATTTAAGGCGGTCCATTTTTTTACTTACTCAAGTTATTGATTTAAACATGAATGTTGTGTTAGCCTTAAACATGGTGGATATTGCTACCAAAAAAGGAATACTTGTTGATGTAAATTTATTATCGGAAGAATTAGGAATACAAGTTGTTGCCATCAATGCCCGCAAAGGAAAAGGAATTGAAAGTTTGAAAGAAGCAATTATAAAAACTATTGATGAAAAACCAAAAAAACGGTTTTTGGATGTCACTAAAATTTTCAAAGAAGTAATTGAAAAGGCAAATGAAATTAGAGACGTAGAGAATAATTACGCTTCATTCTTGGCTTTGTGTAAACAAAAATTAAGCGGTGAAGTATTGAATAGATGTGCCTTAAATCAATTGTGCAAACAGTACGAGATAATCCCTGAACGAGCACAAGCAAAAGAAACGGTAAAAAGGTATAAGGCAATTGATAAAGTTATTTTTTCTTGCGTTAAAAAAGGAACTCCAGTAGGAAAACATCAATTTACTAAAAAATTGGATGATTTATTAATCCATCCTTTTTTTGGGTATATTATTTTTCTATCGATTCTATTTTTATTATTTCAGGCAGTTTTCTCATGGTCAGCTTATCCAATGGAATTAATTGATGGATTATTTGCCGACTTGTCAATTTGGACTGCCAATGCTATGCCAAAAGGGATGTTGAATGATCTGGTAGTAAATGGAATTTTAGCAGGACTTGGTGGTATTTTTATTTTTGTGCCTCAGATTGCCTTTTTGTTTGCTTTTATTGCCTTTTTGGAAGATACAGGGTATATGGCTCGGGTAAGTTTTATTATGGATAAATTATTAAGAGGCGTTGGTCTAAATGGAAGATCAATTATTCCACTGCTGAGTGGAGCTGCTTGTGCTGTGCCAGCTATCATGTCAGCTCGCACTATTTCTTCTTGGAAGGAACGCTTGATAACAATCATGGTAACTCCTCTTATGTCTTGTTCTGCTCGTTTGCCTGTTTATGCTTTAATCATTTCAATGGTTATTCCTACAGATGAATTTCTAGGATTTAATTTGCAAGGCTTGGTAATGATGGCCTTTTATCTCCTTGGATTTCTGGCTGCAATAGGAGTCGCTTTCCTTATGAAGTTTATCATAAAATCAAAAGAGCGGTCCAATTATATTATGGAAATGCCATCTTATAAAATTCCAGATTGGAAAACTGTAATTTATACTATTGTTGAAAAAGTAAAAATATTTCTGTTTGATGCTGGTAAAATTATTATTGCTATCTCAATAATACTATGGGCGCTTTCTTCTTTTGCTCCAGGTAAGAAATTTGAACAAATTGAACAAGAATGGACAGGAAAAGAAGATGCTGAAATGCTTGCATGGACAGCAGTTTCAAGAGCCATCTTTAATTGTAGTGAGTTTAATACTAGAAATTAATGCTGAAGACACAGAAAAGTTTTATTAATGAGTTGAATCGACGAAGCTTTCTTGGAAGCTCCGGTCTGGGCATTGGTTCAGTGGCTCTTAATGGCATGTTAGCTCGGGATGCGTCATGTAAGGATACAGGAGTTCCAGACCTTCCGGATCTTCCAGTAAGGGCC
>DUAL01000324.1 GCA_012960835.1 Flavobacteriales bacterium
ATAAATAACTTTGCCGACATGAAAAAAATAGCTATTTTTCTTTTACTTATAAGCGCATTCTTTATGGCATGTGAGACCGATTTTGAAGTAAATGCTTCTTGGAAGGAAGTAACTGTTGTATATGGGCTTCTGGACCAAAGTCAACCGCAACAATATATAAAGATAAATAAGGCGTATTTAGGAGAGGGGGATGCTTTGCAAATGGCATCTGTTGCCGATTCAGTTAATTATAATCCTGAAGATTTAGAAGTAAAAATATTTAAAGTAAAAGATGGAGCTTTTGGCAGTATTGATACGCTTGGCTTTGTAACGCTTTATGACACCATTTTAGAGAAAGATACTGGGCTTTTTTCTACTGATGAGAATATTATTTACACTACACCAAGCAATTTCTTTCTTACAAATAATGCGGATGAAAAGGATTATATTTTATCGATTTACAATAAGAAAACCAAAAGAATTGTATCGGCAAAAAGTAATTTGATTCATGAATTAAATCTCGATATTCCCCCAAGCAAACCAATGGGATTTTACGGTATTATTCCAAATCCTGTAGTTTTACCATTAGATAAATCGCAAACAACAGTAAATTGGTATCATGCTAAAAACGGGAAGATATATCAAATAATTGCTAGAATTTATTACAAAGATTATTTTTACAATGATACAATTTTAAATTACATAGATTGGACGGTACACCCAGATCCATATGATGGTAGTTCCGAAATGCATTATACTTTTGAGGGAGATGTTTTTGTAAACACATTAGCCACTAAGATTACAAACACCGACATCACATTAATAGCAAGACGGCTTTCTCATGTTGAATTATTTTTTACTGTTGGCAGTGAAGATTTACATACTTATATGGCAGTAAATGAACCTTTTGAGGGCATAGTACAAGAACGCCCTGTTTTTACCAATATTAATAATGGAATAGGGCTTTTTTCTTGTCGATATAACAAATCGCATAGTATGTCATTTCCTTCTTCTACAAGAGAGGGGCTAGCAATCGATTTAGGTTCTTTACATTTTATTTACCCATAATCTGACTATCTGTCAGTAAATTTGTCATTTTTTTATTTTTTATGCTTTTGGCACACTAATTGCCTTTTGTAAAAGTGAAAACGAACACAATTATTTATTAACTATAAAAATTTAAGAAAATGAGTAAAATTATTGGAATCGATTTAGGAACAACCAACTCTTGCGTATCTGTAATGGAAGGTAATGAGGCGGTAATAATTCCTAATAGTGAAGGGAACAGAACTACCCCTTCAGTTGTCGCCTTTATTGATGGAGGCGAAAGAAAGGTAGGTGATCCTGCCAAACGACAAGCAATTACTAACCCAGAAAAAACTATCTCTTCTATCAAAAGATTTATGGGTGAGAGCTTTACTAAACTAAAAAAGGAAATTGCGAGAGTGCCTTACAAAGTGGTAAAAGGAGATAACAATACTCCTAGAGTAGTAATTGACGACAGGAAGTATACTCCACAAGAAATTTCATCAATGATTTTACAGAAAATGAAAAAAACTGCTGAGGATTATTTGGGTACAAGCGTAACTGAAGCAGTTGTAACTGTGCCAGCCTACTTTAATGATGCGCAAAGACAAGCAACCAAAGAAGCTGGGGAAATTGCAGGGCTTACTGTAAAAAGAATTATCAATGAGCCAACAGCAGCAGCATTAGCTTATGGGCTTGACAAATCAGACAAGGACAGAACCATTGCAGTATTTGACCTTGGTGGTGGTACTTTTGACATTTCTATTCTGGAACTTGGGGATGGAGTTTTTGAAGTAAAATCAACAAATGGGGATACACACCTTGGTGGTGATGATTTTGACCAAGTAATTATTGATTGGTTGGCAGAGGAATTCAAAAAAGATGAAAAAATAGATTTAAGGGAGGATCCTATGGCATTACAAAGATTAAAAGAAGCTGCCGAAAAAGCAAAGATTGAGCTTTCATCTTCTTCAAAAACAGAAATCAATTTGCCTTATGTAACGGCTACTTCCTCAGGACCAAAGCACCTTGTTAGAAACCTGACAAAAGCACAATTTGAGCAATTGGCTGATAAGTTAATTCAAGACACTTTAACACCTTGTAAAACAGCTATGAAGGATGCAGGAATGAAGCCGTCCGACATTGATGAGGTTATTTTAGTAGGAGGTTCAACCAGAATTCCAGCTATTCAAAAAATAGTAAAAGATTATTTTGGAAAAGATCCATCAAAAGGAGTAAATCCGGATGAGGTGGTTGCACTTGGTGCTGCTATTCAAGGTGGTGTTTTAACTGGTGATGTGAAAGATGTTCTTTTATTAGATGTTACACCTCTATCTCTTGGAATTGAAACAATGGGTGGGGTAATGACAAAATTGATTGAGTCTAACACTACTATTCCAACTAAAAAATCGGAAGTTTTCTCTACTGCTGCCGATAATCAGCCAGCTGTTGATATTCATGTTTTACAAGGTGAAAGACCAATGTCTACTGATAATAAATCAATCGGAAGATTTCAGCTCTCTGATATTCCGCCAGCACAAAGAGGAGTACCTCAAATTGAAGTAACTTTTGATATTGATGCAAACGGAATACTAAATGTATCGGCAAAGGATAAAGCAACCGGAAAAGAGCAAAACATTAAGATTGAAGCATCCTCTGGTTTATCAGATGAGGAAATCGAAAAAATGAAAAAAGAAGCAGAAGCAAATGCAGATGCTGATAGCAAAGTAAAAGAAACAGCTGATAAAATTAATGCTGCTGATGGTATGATTTTTCAAACAGAAAAACAATTGAAAGAGTTTGGTGAAAAATTATCGGATGACAAAAAGAAGCCAATTGAAGATGCTTTAGCTGAGCTTAAAAAAGCACACGAAAGCAAAGATTTGGATGCTATTGATACTGCAATGGAAACTATCAATACTGTTTGGACAGCTGCTTCAGAGGAAATGTATAAAGCTTCACAAGAAACAGAGGCAAATCCAGCTGATGGAGCAGAAGCTTCTGAAAACACTACAGATGATGTAACAGATGTAGAGTTTGAAGAAGTAAAAGATGATGAAAAATAACATTAGTTTCTCATAATACAATGTTTAAGGAACCCCGCTTTTTGTGGGGTTTCTTTTTATATTTGCTTTTTTAAAATATTTCAATGAAAACAGCAGCAGAATATATAGCATTAGAAGATAAGTATGGAGCACATAATTACCACCCACTACCAGTTGTTTTGGCAAAAGGAGAAGGCGTTTTTGTTTGGGATGTTGATGGTAAAAAATATTATGATTTTCTATCGTCTTATTCTGCCGTAAATCAGGGGCATTGTCACCCAAAAATTGTAGATGCACTTAAAAAACAAGCGGATGTTTTAACCCTTACTTCTCGTGCATTTTATAATGATACTTTAGGAGATTACGAAAAATACATTACCAATTATTTTGGTTATGAAAAAACACTTCCAATGAATACAGGTGCGGAGGCAGTTGAAACAGCACTTAAACTCTGTAGAAAATGGAGCTACCAGCAGAAAGGTTTGGCACCAGATACAGCAAAAATTATTGTTTGTGATGGAAATTTCCATGGGCGTACAACTACTATTATTTCTTTTAGTAATGATCCAGATGCAAGAGATGAATTCGGACCTTTTACTCCAGGTTTTATCAATATTCCTTATAACGATTTGGAGGCTTTAAAAGAAGCATTAAAAGACCCAAATATTGCAGGTTTTATGGTAGAGCCAATTCAAGGAGAAGCAGGGGTTTTTGTGCCTGATGAAGGTTATTTAAAATCCGCTTATAATTTATGTAAACAAGCGAATGTATTGTTTATTGCAGATGAGGTGCAAACAGGAATTGCACGTACAGGAAAGCTTTTAGCTTGCGATTATGAGGATGTGAAAGCTGATATTTTAATTCTTGGTAAAGCAATTTCTGGAGGAGTATTTCCAGTTTCTGTAATATTGGCTGATAATCAGGTAATGATGTGTATTCGCCCAGGAGAGCATGGTTCTACTTTTGGTGGAAATCCGCTAGCAAACAAAGTAGCCATTGCAGCATTGGAGGTAGTAAAAGATGAAAAATTATCAGAAAATGCAGAGCGTTTAGGGAAAATACTAAGAAGTGAATTAGCCAATTTTGATAACGATATGATTACTTTGGTGAGAGGAAAGGGACTCCTAAATGCAATTGTTATAAAACCAAAAGACGGAAAACAAGCATGGGATGTTTGTTTGAAGTTAAGAGATAACGGTTTGTTAGCCAAACCAACTCATGGGGATATCATTCGTTTCGCACCTCCTTTGGTGATTACAGAAGAGCAATTAATGGATTGTATTTCAATAATTAAGAAAACAATTCTTTCATTTTAATATTCTATAAAATATGTCTGTAAAAGGTTTGTTCAAAATTAGGTTTATAAGTCATTACACTAGTATCTTTAAAAAAGATGGCTTGAAAGGTGTTTTTAAAGAAGGGGGATGGAAAGTGTTATTTTACTTTTTTATGTTCTACCTGATAAGAGATACAATTTTGTATATTATTATTCCATATCTTATTGTAAAAGGAATAATTGTGAAATAGAAAAATAAATAATAACTAAAAAAAATGAATAAATTATTTGCAGCAGTATCAGTAGTATTTATATTGATGTCATCATGTACTATTGGACAAACCAAAAATGACATAGAACTTGATGAATTTGAAAAGAAAATGGCTTCTGAAAAATACTTACTTGTAGATGTAAGAACAGCAGAAGAATTTGCTGAGGGACATATTAAAGGAGCCATCAATATTGATTATTTAGCAGAGAATTTTTCTATTGAAATTCAGGAATTAGAGTTAGAAAGCCCTGTATTGCTTTATTGCCGATCAGGAAACAGAAGCAGTAAAGCCATGAAAACAATGAAAGAATTAGGCTTTAAAGAAGTATATAACTTAGAAGGTGGAATAAAAGGATGGATTTCAGAAAATAACCCAGTAATAACAGAATAAAATGAACATACAAAAATTAATAAATGACAGCAAGACAACAATAGTGGATGTAAGAACAGAAGAAGAATTTTTGGAAGGAAATGTAAATGGTTCTATCAATATTCCATTAGATGAAGTGTCGGATAGAGTGGAAGAATTAAAGCAGATGCAACCATTGGTTTTGTGCTGTTTATCTGGAGGAAGAAGCGGCCAAGCGACTGATTATTTGCAATCTCTTGGTTGTAAAAAAGTGTATAATGGAGGTGGATGGGAAGAAGTTATCACTCAGCAAAACAAGAATTAAAGTAGTGTAAAACAGATATAATATTAGTAAGTGCATAAGATTTTGAAAACCAAATCGTTTAAATTGATATATAATGTTGTATTTTTGTAAATGAAATGAAAAATACTTTTAGAAATACCTCTGTTTTGCTGATGGTAACAATGGTTATGTTCTTATCCATTGGGATGAATATTTCCAAAATGAAATGCGCAGAAGATGGGGTATTGTATTTTGGTACAGAGGTGCCTTCTTGTAGCATTGAAAGTGAGGTGCTTTGCGAAAAGAATGAAGAAAAAGTTTCATGTTGTATGATAGAGGTAGAAAAATCATGTTGCCCGGAAACAGAAGATAATTCTTGCGCTAGTGAGACCGAAAATATTCAATTTGATTTTGAAACTACTGTTTCTATTACTGATTTTGATTTTTCACTTTTAGCACTTCCTTTATTTCACACTGCATTTTCATCTGTTTTTTCAGCAAACGAAAAAGCAAATAATTATCTAAGTGGCATTCCGCTCCCTAAACTTAATAAACCCCTTTTAGCTAATATACAGTCATTTTTATTATAGGATTTTCTCGATCTAGTCAGAGTAATAATCTTAAAATCAATAAAAATGAGGAAGGTAATAATGATCGCGATAGTGCTTATTGCAACAATCAATACAAAAGCACAAAACAAAATAAAAGGCAGAGTAGTAGAGCAATTGGAAGATGGAGTAGAAATACCAATTCCAGGAGCTAATGTGTATTGGGAAGGAACAACTATTGGAGTTGCTACTAATACTGAGGGTTTTTACTTAATTTCTGAACCAGAAACTTATCCTGCAACCATGCTAGTAAGTTTTGTGGGTTACCAAACTTATAAGCAAGTAATTAATGAGTGGGGACATTACCATATTTATATAACATCATCAGTAGAATTAGATGAAGTAAAAGTAAAAGGGAAGGTAAATACTACTAAAATTTCAGCTATTAACACTCTAAATATACAAACACTTTCCGCTGGTGAGTTAGAAAAGGCGGCTTGTTGTAACCTATCTGAAAGTTTTGGTACAAATGCAACTGTTGATGTAAATTTCACAGATGCCGTATCTGGTGCTAAACAAATTCAAATGCTTGGTTTGGATGGTGTTTATGCTCAAATTACACAAGAGAATATGCCGCTTATCAGAGGAATGTCTTCTGCTTATGGTTTGAATTATGTTCCAGGAACTTGGATATCATCTATTCAAATAATTAAAGGTGCTGGTTCAGTTATCAATGGATTTGAGTCTTTGGCTGGACAGATTAATTTGGAATATTTTAAGCCAGAATCTGCTCCAAAACTTTTTTGGAATATGTATTCTAATTCAGAAGGAAAATTAGAGAACAATTTACAACTTGCTAAAAAAGAGGGTAATTGGAAGTCTAACTTGTTCACACATGTTTCCTATTTTGATAAAGAAGTAGATAATAGTGGGGATGGCTTTTTGGATATGCCAAAAACAAAGCAAGTAAATATATTAAACAGATGGGAATATAAGGATAAAAATTATCATATTGGTTTTACTGCAAGAGGACTAATAGAAGATAGAGTAGGAGGAACTATCCAAAAAGTATCCAATCCGTATTTGGTAGATATTCATAATAATTTATTAGAATTTACTTCTAAAACAGGTGTGATTTTACCTAATTTACCTGGAAAAAGTATGGGCTTACTAACTTCATTTAGAAGGCATAATCAAACAGCTATTTTTGGAAGAAATCATTACAAAGGACTGCAAGAAAGTGCTTATTTGAATCTTATCAGACAAACTTATATTAGCAATACCAATCATATTTTAAAATATGGAATGAGCTATTATGCCGATAGATATACCGAAAGTTTTTCTGGAGAAAATATTAATGCTCCTTTTTCTGATAAAGTAAGGGTAGATTTGATGAGTGGTATTTTTTCAGAATATGCTTTTAAATGGGGGGAGAGTTTCAATTTGGTGGCTGGAATAAGAGCTGATTATTATAATAATACGGAGGAAATAAATTATCTCCCAAGGTTAAATATGAAGTATAATCCTACTGAGCAAACGGCTATTCGCCTTTCTGCTGGCAGAGCTTTTAGGGTGGCAAATGTTTTGGTTGAAAATGCTTCTTTTCTGGCCTCTAATAGGCAAATTACAATTGGTAATTTAAACCCTGAAATGGCTTGGAATTATGGCACAAATTTTACTTATTGTTTTTATCTTTTTGGGCGTGAGGGTACAATAAATGCGGACGCTTATAGAACAGTTTTTGAAAATCAAGTAGTTGTAGATATTGAATCTCCATCTGAACTTTCTTTTTATAATTTGGAAGGAGAATCTTATGCTAATAGCATGCAGTTTGATTTGGCTTATGAGTTGTTTGATAGATTTGACATTAAGTTAGCTTACAAAATAAATGATGTGCATACTACCTATAAAGGAGAGGATAGAGTCGCACCTCTTACCCCAAAGAATAGAGCTTTGGTGAATATGGCCTATGCTACCAATTTTGATAAATGGAAGTTTGATATCACTTGGAATTATATAGGAGAAAGTAGAATTCCTTCTCATTTTACTGATGCTGAAACGGAAGAATTAACTTTTGGAAATTCAGATTCTTTTTACCTTATAAATACTCAAATTACTAAGAGATTTAGAAAATTTGATGTATATTTGGGAGGAGAAAACTTGCTAAGTTATATGCAAGAAAATCCTATAATAGCTGCAGCACATCCTGATGATAATGCGTTTGATGCATCTTTGATTTATGCACCGGTTATGGGCATTACAATTTATGCAGGGATTAGATATAAAATTAAATAATAACTTAAAACAATAAAAAATGAAGAAAATAATCATTGCCTTATTTAGTATTTTAACAATAAATGCTTGGGCACAAACAGAAACCGTTAAGATTGCTACATCAGCACAATGTATCGGAGATTGTTGTAAAGAAAGAATTGAAGAAGAAATGCAATTTACAAAGGGGGTAACCTCTGTGAACCTTGATATAGAGAGTCAGGTTCTTACAGTTACTTTCAAAACAAAGAAGAATTCAGTAGAGAAGATTAGAGAAGCAATATCAGGTATAGGTTATGATGCTGATGATGTAGAGGCTGATAAAAAAGCACATGACAAATTACCCAAATGCTGTCAGAATCCAGATTTTGGAAAGCCCAAGAAAGAATAAATGCTTGCATTTAAAATAATAATTGGAATAACGGCTGTCATTATTATGGTGGCCGTTATTTATTTTTTGGACAAATGGGATAATAAAAGATAATGCAATTTGTTATTAATTTATTAGTTTTACAAAAATTAAATCATGAAAAAAAGCATAGGTATTTCCGTATTTCTAATTGCAATTGGTGTAGTATTCCTTTTGGATAATCTAGAAGTGATTGATATTTCTGTTTCTGAACTTATCAGAACTTATTGGCCAGTTATCCTGATTTGGATGGGAGTAGAAAAGCTAATTAGAGATTTTAAGAAGTAAAAAGTTTTCCTTGCCAAGAGTCTTTTTCTTGCAAACGCTTTTCTATTTTATGCACCAACTCAAAGTTTTTAAGTCCGTATTTTGGGGCAATAAGTAAGTGTTCTGGCGACTCACTAAAAAACCTTTCCACTATAATTTTTGGATTTAATATTTCTAAAAAATCAATTACTAAATCCAGATATTCATCCAAAGTGAAAAAACTAAATTGTGAAGCATCTTGTTTATATTGAAACGCCATCATGGTATGTTTTACTACTTGTAAGTGATGAATTTTTAGCGTATCGACAGGGAGGTTGTTTAATTCTAAGGCATTATTTAACATGTCTTTTTTACTCTCTTTCGGAAGCCCTAAAATAATATGAGCCCCCAATAAAATCCCCCGATTTTTTGCCATATCAAATGCCTTTATGGCATCTTCATGGCTCTGGCATCTATTGATGAGTTCCAAAGTTTTATTATTTGTCGATTCCAGTCCAAATTCTAACTTTATAAAATTTCCATCTCTTACCAATTGCTCCAAATAATCCAATATTTCATTAGTGATACAATCCGGGCGAGTGGCAATAACCAAACCAATTACATCTTTGTGTTTTAGTGCCTGTTCATATTTTTTTTTTAATTGTTCTAATGGCGCATAAGTATTGGTAAATGCCTGAAAGTAAGCCAAGTATTTCTGGCTTTTATACATTTGGGAAAAGAATGCAATTCCTTCCTCAATTTGCTGAGTAATAGGTTTTATAGGCTTGCAATATTCAGGATTAAAAGTGTTGTTATTACAATAAGTGCAGCCACCTTTCCCTTTGCTTCCGTCAATGTTTGGGCAAGTAAATCCGGCATTGATGGACACTTTCTGTACCCGCCCTCCAAATTTTTTCTTTACATAAGAGGAATAATCGGTATATCTTCTTTGGATTTTGATTTCCATTTTTCTGAACTAAGTTCCAATTAAACTACAACAATAGAGGAAATTATTCGTATTTGTATAAAGATTTTACTAATTTTGAAACAGAATTGATTTTTTACAATGCCATTAACAACTTCTCGTCTAGAAAAAATAGGATTCGTAAGTCAGTTGCCGCCAAAAGCAAATATTGATGATTATGAAGTAATTACCATCAATGGTAAGTCCGG
>DUAL01000325.1 GCA_012960835.1 Flavobacteriales bacterium
ATCAATTAAATAGGTCGAGGTTGAAAAAAGAGGTGTAAAAAGGGTATAGCCAACAGAAGAAGCTGAATCATTGATAAATAACCCCACCGTTTGATCCTGTGAAAAAATTAATGAAAAAATGAAAATAAAAATCAAACATTTATACCATTGATATTTAAACCACGAGAAACGCATAAGTTAGGATACCCTAGCTTAATTCCACTTTTTCAATACCTTATTTATTGAAATACAAGTTATAGAAACAATCTCTGATACTAAAAAAAATAAATAGTAATAAATGCTTCACCACATTCGTATCATAAAGTATTTTATTAGAACAGCATCATATTGACTATATCTTGATCACTTTTGATCCTCTTCTACATCCTCAATCCGAAACCAGGAACTCTTTTGACCCCTGACCTTCGATTTTTGTAAAATCATTCTGCGAATGCTTAAACCTGAAATGACTATTAAAACCGCCCAGATTAACTGTTCAATTGGTATTAATGAATCCAGTTGCTCCATGAATGGTTATATCAGTGTATGGAAAAATCGTGAATCTTATCTATGCTTGTTTCACCATTTTCCATAATGATATGGTCAATAAGTTTTAATTCAACAATATCATTTGAGTAGAATATTTCCTTGTATTCAATTTCACCATGGTGTTCTTTGGTTTCAAATTTCTTGATGTTTTGCTCACTTGCCGGGAAATGGGACAATTTGAGGGATTTAAGGAATAAGTAAACAGGGATGTTATTCAAGTGACACTCGCTTACAATATTTGAAGTCCCCGGATCACAAATGAGTTTATTATCAAGAGTAAGCGCTTGAGTACCTATAAAGAGCTTGTCAACCTGTTCAAAATAATGGACCAGATCAAATTCAGGTATAACCTGGAAATCGATTTCATATTTATCAAGGATTTTGATTACATGTCCAGTGGTTTTAAAATCCTGCTTCAGTATAAGAATTTTAAAGATTTTTCCCTGTTTTTTTGCTTCTGGAATAAGAAGTTCGACATTTTCTTCAATGGAATGAATAACAATAAGATCTCCATCTTCCACACATTTTAAACCATGATGGGTCAGCTTAACCAGATCATCATTCAATCTATCCAGATAAGATTTGAAAAGGGTTTTCAACCCATTTTTTGTGCTGTCTATATCTCCTAATTGAAAGTGTGATACTGATTCTTTATCAAGAAGAATCATAAGATTATCAAGGGGAAACATTCTTGGCTGAGTATTTTTAATTTGATCGCTCAATATACGTATCTGGTCCTTTAATTCATCATAACTGCATTCCAAATGATCCAGCGCATCAATGATGGCCTGGAGAGCAATAATACTGGTTTTGGAAGATGAATAGACTTTTACTAAATCACGAAAAAGTTTATTGATTATTATTTGATCATCATTCATAGCTTTTTATTATAGCATTATATTTATACGTATAATTAAGTAAATAGATGCAATTAATAGAGAAATGATAGAAATAATAGCTCCTACTTTCATAAACTCTATAAAAGAAATATTAATCCCAGCTTTTTTTGCAATTCCAATAGATACGATATTTGCTGAAGCACCAATTATGGTAATATTTCCACCTAAGCATGCTCCTAGTGCTAATGCCCACCAAAGTAAATTTTGTAACAATGGATTTGATTCATTTATAATCTCTATTATTGGAATCATTGTTATAGT
>DUAL01000326.1 GCA_012960835.1 Flavobacteriales bacterium
GAAGCAGCAGAATTAATTAAATCAGTAATACCTAATGCAAAAATCATAATTTGTTTAAGAGATCCTGTGGAAAGAGCTTTTTCACATTATAAGATGGCACTTGAAATGGGATTCGTAAAAGGATGTTTCTTAGAAGAAATTGATAAAGACTTTAGAAAGCTTGATAAAACTTGGGGTGTTTCTGAACTGTTTATTGAATTAGGAATGTATTATAAGCAAGTGAAAAGATATAAAGATATCTTCCCTAAAAACCAAATTAAGGTTATTCTTTTTAATGATTTTATTAATGCTTCCCAATCAACTATTATATCTATTTGTGATTTTTTAGAAATTAAAAAAATGAATATATCAACAATACCTAAAATGAACACTACTTTGACTCCAAAAAATAAAAAATTACATTATATTATTTCTACCCTTAGGGGTAAAAGTTTAATCCAATCTATTTTTCCAAATAAATTGATAAATAAGATGAAAAAGTATTATTTTAATACCTCTTCTATACAAATATCAATAAATGAACAAAGGTATATGTATGATTATTTTAAATTAGATATAGTTAAGTTAGAAAAGTTAATTCGTTGTGATTTGTCTCGTTGGAAAGTAAATAAAAATTGAATTTAAAAGTAATAAAGATGTATTTTCGCAAAAATAAATTTTTTTAAAATGACAAATAATAACTTTTTAGATAACACATCCCTTTTTGCACTTTTGTACAAATGGAGAAAAAAGATAATTACAATTTCTTTTACTGCTGCTATTATTGCCTCTGTTGTTTCCCTTTTTATAACTAACAAATACAAATCGGAAGTGATATTGTTTCCCACCATGAATTTATCGACAGGAAAGGCATTGCTTAATGAGTATAACGATTTTTTGGAAATAGGAGAGGAGGAAGAGTTGGAGCATATGATGCAAATCCTGCAATCGAATGAGATTAAAGAGAGGGTAGTTACAAAATTTGATTTGATTAATCATTATGATATTGACACAAGCAAAGAAAAATACTATGCGGATTTGATGAAAAAATATGATGAGCATGTAGAATTTGGAATTACAAAATACTCCTCCATCAGAATAGCAGTGCTTGATAAAGACCCGCAAATGGCTGCTGATATTGCTAATGAAATAGCATCCCTTATTGATACTGTAATGAACAATTTACAAAAAGGGATGGCTGAACAAGGGTATAAGTCACTATTAAAAGACAGAGAGTTTGTTTTATCAGAAATTAAAATTCTGGAAGATTCTATTGCAAAAATAAGGGCATTTGGGATAAACGATTATGAGTCGCAATCGGAAGTGCTTAACGAACAATGGGCGGTTGCAAAAATTGCGAATAACCAATCGGCAGCAAAAGCCATTGAAAAGAAATTAGCAATCCTTTCCAAATATGGTGGACAGTATAGTGCTTTAAGAGATAATTTGGTGCATTCGCGTGGGAGGTTAAATTATGTGCAGAAGAAACTCAATGAACATAAGCTAACAGCAGAAGAACAATTAGAACATAAGTTTATTGTAAATGCTGCTGTTCCTGCCCTTAAAAAAAGCTATCCAATCAGATGGTTAATTGTGCTAACTACTGCCTGTGTAAGCGCACTAATGATGATTGTTTTAATTGTTCTGAAAGAGCAAATAAAGCAAATAAGACATAGTTAAATGCTAAGTAAAATACAATCA
>DUAL01000327.1:0-9317 GCA_012960835.1 Flavobacteriales bacterium
GCTGCAACACGAAATCACACACTAGTTAGGAAATGTCCAATATCTCAAGGAGATACATCTTGGACAAATGCAGCTGGTACTGATCCCGTGAATTCACAATGGATTGTGTTTGCTCAGAATGATTGGACAAATATTGGGTTCCACAATACTTGTGTTTGTGATAGTTCTACTAATTCATATACTTCAATTACAGATACTATTTGTAACGGATTATCTATAGTTGTTGGAAATAGCACATATGATTCAACAGGAGTGTATTCAGATACTTTACTTGCATTAAATGGTTGCGATAGTATCATTACAACAACATTAACCGTTTTGAGCGGTTCCGCTTCTTCAGTTATCAATGATACAACTATTTGTGATGGTGATAGTATAGTTGTTGGATCTAACGTATATATAGTAGCAGGATCTTATACTGATATTTTAGTTAATTCTGCAGGATGTGATAGTATTATTACTACAAATCTAACAGTACAAACACCAGTTTATCAAAGTATGACTCTTTGTGATGGGAATAGTATAACAGTTGGCAGTTCTGTTTACAATACGACAGGAACTTATACTGATACTCTCAGTAGTTCTTTGGGATGTGATAGTATAGTGCATACAAACCTCACAATTTATTATCAGTTTAATTCTATTTTCGGAGGTATTCCTAACAATACTGTTGGTGGTGGAGGCTTTTATAATGGCTCTCAATATTTAGAATTAAGTGCTTATATGCCATCAGAATTAGTTTCTGCAATGGTATATGCGCAAGATACTATCCTTACTACGTTTCAAATTAGAGATGATAATGGAAATGTTTTGGATTCCACCACTATTAATGTAATTCCTGGTGGGCATAGAATATATTTTAATTTTCCACTGGCAGGAGGTTCTGATTATCAATTAGGTCTTGATGGCAATAGCACTAATTTATTCAGAAGTAATAATGGTGTAAATTACCCCTATAATTTCAATACTTTGGCTGCTATTACCAATTCATCAGCTGGCAGTGGGTTTTATTATTTCTTTTATGATATTGAAATCAAACAATCATCTCAGCCAAGCAATTATTCTATTTGTGCAGGAGATAGTATAGTGGTTGGAGGAAATGTTTATAATGCAAGTGGTTTGTATACAGATAGTTTAACTACCTCAATTGGCTGTGATAGTCTAGTCTTTACCAATTTAATAGTTTATCCAAATTCTGCTTTTAGCAATCCGCAAAATATTTGTAGTGGAGCGGTATATGCGATAGGAAATAATGTTTATGATTCTACAGGAGTATATTCTGATACATTAGTAGCTGCAAATGGCTGTGATAGTATTGTTACAACAACGCTTAATGTTTCTTCTTCTTCTGTTTCTATTACAACAAATGATACAACTATTTGTGATGGAGATAGTATTGTGGTTAATGGCAATGTTTATAATAGTACAGCTTTATATTCTGACACATTAATAAATTCAGTAGGTTGTGATAGCGTGATAAATACTAATCTCACAGTACAAACTCCTATTTATCAGGACACTACAATTTGTAATGGAGACACTGTTTTCGTTGGAACTTCATTTTATACTGCAACAGGAAGTTATATAGATACATTTCAAAGTTCAATTGGATGTGATAGTATTGTACATACAAATTTGACAATATACTCTCAGATTTCATTATATGATACTATTTCTGGTGGAATTCCTGATACTAGTGTTGGGGGAGGTAATTTTTACAGTGGTTCACAATATTTAGAATTAAGTTGTTATGAGTCTTCAGATTTAGTTTCTGCAGTTATATATTCAGCTGACACTACATTAACAACTTTTGAGATAAGAGATAATAATGGCAATGTATTAGAAGATTTAACTGTAAATGTTATTCCTGGTGGACACAGAATTTATTTCAATTATAATATGTCTGCTGGATTGGATTATGAATTAGGTTTAAGTGGTAATAGTAATGATTTATTCAGACATAATTCAGGAGTAAATTATCCTTATAATTTTGGACCTTTGGCTGCTATTACCAATTCATCAGCTGGCAGTGGGTTTTATTATTTCTTTTATGATATTGAAGTAAGAAAATCTCCTGCAAATTATTCTATATGTGATGGAGACAGCATTATAGTTGCAGGCAGCATATATACTACAACAGGCCTTTATACCGATAGTTTAACTTCTTCTATTGGTTGTGATAGCTTGGTATATTCTAATGTAATTGTTTCACCTCATGTATCATATATAAACAACCAAACTATTTGCAGTGGGGAAATTACCATTGTAGGTAGTAGTATTTATGATTCAACTGGTGTTTATATCGATACGCTTAGTAGCTCTTTTGCTTGCGATAGT
This sequence comes from Flavobacteriales bacterium, assembly GCA_012960835.1. Taxonomy (GTDB): domain Bacteria; phylum Bacteroidota; class Bacteroidia; order Flavobacteriales; family BACL11; genus DUAL01. The sequence goes on from DUAL01000327.1 coordinate 2,338, forward strand.
GTGGTGACTACCAATTTAACAGTGCTTAGTATTTCAGCTGGTGTAGGAACAAATAATCAAACTATTTGTTTTGGTGATAGCATTACAGTTGGAAATAGCACTTATTTTAATGCGGGTATCTATTCGGATACTTTAAGTTCCTCCAACGGATGTGATAGTGTGGTTACTACAACATTAACAACACTCACTGCAAATTACACTTCCATTTTTGGGGGGATTTTGGATAGTAGTTCTGCTCCTGGCGCTTTTAGCACTTGGAATGGTTATCTGGAATTAACTTGTTCTAATATTAGCAATATAGCTTCTGCAAAAGTATATGCCTTAGATACCAATACCATCACTTTTGAGCTAAGAGATAATAATGGCATTGTATTGGAAGATGAAACTATAATCGTTTATCCTGGCCAGCAAAGAGTGAATCTTAATTTTACTATTCCAGTTGGGAATGATTTCCAATTGGGAATTAGTAGCGGTAATTCTGGTTTATATAGAAGTAATGCCGGACAAGGAAATAGCCAGTTATATCCTTTCAATATTGGCCCAGTTTCTATAACAGGTTCGAATGCAAGTGATCAATATTATTATTTCTTTTATGATGTGGAAATCACACCTAATATAACAATAAATACTCTTAGGATATGTGATGGAGAAAGCGTTACCATTAATGGAAATGTGTATGATTCAACAGGAGTTTATACTGATAATTACACCGCTTTTAATGGTTGCGATTCTATTGTAGAAACCCAACTAACGGTTGATACGGCTGTAACTGCACAAATTACTCAGAATGGAGTTAATATTGAGGCAAATGTAAGTGGTGGAACAAATCCGTATTCCTACATTTGGAGTAGTGGACAAACGAGCCAAAGTATAATGCCTCTTGTCAATGGTTCTTACTGGGTAATTGCTACTGACACCAATGGATGTATTTCTGACACAGCTTTCTATATGGTTACTTTTATTCCTAGTGGAGTTGATGACATCTTAAATTCGGATATAAATATTTATCCTAATCCTACGGATGGTTTGATAAATATTATGACTGATTTGAAAATTGAGAAAATAGAACTCTTTTCGGTGGAAGGGAAACTACTTAAAACAACTATGGAGTCATCTATGCTCTTGAATACAAAAGGAATTTATTTTATTAAGGTTATTTCAGAGAAAGGGAATATTATAAAAAGAGTAGTGGTGAATTAGTATTTTTCTTAGAAAATAAACTCTTTTATTTTTCTTTATAAAATCCTATATATCAAATAGAAAGGAGTACTTTTGCACAAATTTTTTGACCATGACATTTTCAGATATAGGATTAGATAATAGCCTTCAAAAAGCCATTGCCGATTTGGGCTTTGAAGAGCCAACCCCCATTCAAAGTGAAAGTATTCCTTTTCTCCTTGCAGAGGAAAACGACCTTATTGCACTTGCACAAACCGGAACAGGGAAAACTGCAGCTTTTGGATTGCCTATCATTCAACAAATTGAAACCGATAGCAAGCAAACACAAGCTATTATTTTATGCCCAACAAGAGAACTTTGTTTGCAAATAACAAAGGATATGGGAACCTATTCGAAATACACAAAGGGACTAAAAATTACAGCTGTTTATGGAGGAACAAACATTCAAACGCAAATTAGAGCACTCAATTCTGGAAGTCAAATAGTTGTAGGAACTCCCGGAAGAGTTATTGATTTAATCAAAAGAAAAAAACTAAAACTGGCTAATATTGAGTATGTAGTGTTGGATGAGGCAGATGAAATGCTTAATATGGGCTTTAAAGAGGATTTGGATACTATTTTGGCTGAAACCCCAGAAGAAAAGCGAACATTACTTTTTTCGGCAACAATGCCAAAGGAAGTGATGCGTATTACCAAAAATTATATGTTTAGCCCAAAAACCATTGAAGTGGCTGGCAGAAATGAGGGCGCAAAAAATGTTGAGCATCATTTTTATGTGGTAAATGCTCGAGATAGATATAAGGCACTTAGAAGAATATGTGATGTAAACCCTGAAATTTATGGAATCGTTTTTTGCAGAACTCGTAGGGAAACCAAAGATGTAGCCGATAAATTGATGCAAGATGGCTACAATGCAGATGCTTTGCATGGCGATTTATCACAATCGCAAAGAGACCATGTAATGGGAAGGTTTAGAAAAAGAAATCTGCAAATGTTAGTGGCTACTGATGTGGCGGCAAGAGGAATTGATATTGATGACCTTACCCATATTATTAATTATAACCTGCCAGATGATAATGAAATATATATTCATAGGTCAGGGCGAACCGGAAGGGCTGGAAAAAACGGAATTTCTATTATTATTTCCCATAGCCGAGAAAGAAGAAAATTGCAAGCCATTGGTAAAATGCTGAAAAAAGAGTTAATCCTGAAACAAGTTCCTGATGGAGAAGAAATTTGCGCCATCCAATTACTTACCCTTATCGATAAAGTAGTAAAAACGGATATAAATGACCAAATAGAAAAATACATTCCTATTATTGAAGAGAAACTTGCACACTTAGATAAAGAAGAACTTTTAAAACATTTTGTTTCGGCAGAATTTAATCGCTTTCTTTCCTTTTATAAAAACGCACCTGATTTGAACATCATTGCAAATAGCAAAAGTGATAGAGGAAGAAAAAATGATAGAGGGAAAAATGAGAGAAGAGAAAAAAAAGGAAGATCAACAGGGCATGCGGAAGAAGGTTACACTCGTTTTTTTATCAATTTAGGGAAGCTGCAAAACTTAGAAACACACAATCTAATTGGCCTGATCAATGAATACACTCGGAAAAGAAATATCCCAATTGGTAAAATTGATATTTTGCGGAAATTTTCCTTTTTTGAGGTTGATAGTAATAATGAGCAAGATGTATTGGCTGGACTTTCCAATGCCCAATGGAATGGCAATAGCGTATCAGTAGAAGTATCGAAACCACCAACTCCTGGGGGAAATGATTTCAGAAGAAAATCATCAGGGAGTGGGAGAAAAAGATTTGAGGCGAAAAGAAAAAGCAGTAGCAGTAACAAAAGAAAGAGTAGCCCAAGAAGAGGTGGTGGAGAAGGGTCGTTCAAAGATAAATTTAAGGCAAGCACAAGAAGGAAAAGGAGTTAGGCCTTTTTTCCTGCAACAAAATCTTTAAGATAAAAAGGCTCGAAATAAGCAACATCCTCAAAATCTTTATTTGCATATTTTTGCATGGCTAGGGCAACCATATCTTTGGAACTTGGATAAATTTCTTCTATAAATTTAGCATTAGAATGCTTTATAATTTCCTTACACTTATTTGCCCCATCCCCAAAAAATAACACTTTTTGTTCCAACTCTTTTTCATAAGATTCCTTAGTAATAATGTCAGCTTGCACCCCTCTTATCTCCTTATTTGAACTATTATAAAATGCATTATAAACCTCCATCCTGCGCGCATCAATCATTGGGCAATACAAATCTGATTTTTCTTTTTGAGTCATCCCAAAAGCCATGGCTTTTAAAGTAGAAATTGAAATTAATGGCTTGTCAATCGCATAGCAAATCCCTTTTGCCGTAGATGTGCCTATGCGCAAACCAGTATAGGAACCAGGACCTTTGCTTACAGCAATAGCATCCAAATCTTGAATGGTAAAATCTTGATTTTTGAATAATTCTGTAATAAAAACAGTGAGCTTTTCGGCATGGGAATAGTGCTCATTTACCTCCTGTTTTGTAGCAATAATTTTTTTATCAGAAGCTAAGGAAACTGAGCAACTTTTTGTAGCTGTTTCTATAAGCAAAATAAGTGCCATTTATTCCGTGCTAACTTTTACACTAAAACCGCTTTTTCTTTTTTCTCCATCATTTCCGCTCTTTTTGCTTTCCACTTTTTCACCATCTTTTAGTGTTTTCGAAATCAAAGTGTAGGGGGCTGTTATCACTACATCACTATCTGATATTCCTTCCAAAATCTGAATAAACTTATCATTCTGAATGCCTGTTTTTACAATGCTGAAATTTGCCATTTCGTTTTCAAATATGAAAACACATTCTACCTTTTTGTTGCCTGAATTTTCTGCTGTATCTTTTCTTGTGGTTACTGCTTGAATAGGAACTGAAATTACATCTTGCACCAGCTTGGTTTGCACCTCAACAGAAGCTGTCATTCCAGGACGAAACATGGTTTGATCCAATATCCTAATCTTCACTTCAAAGTTGGTAACTTGGTCGGCACTTACCCCGCTTACATTTGCCGAATTTGCAATTTCGGTAACAACCCCTTGAAACTCCTCCCCCAAAAAAGCATCTACTTCAATAAGGGTAGTATCATTTAAATGCACACGAACAATATCGTTTTCATTTACTTCCACCGCAACTTCCATGGCGCTCAAATCTGCCAAGCGCATTAGCTCTGTTCCTGACATTTGCCCTGTGCCAACTACCCTCTCGCCAAGTTCTACATTTAATCTGGAAATAGTACCCTCCACTGGCGCATAAATGGAAGTTTTATCCAAATTTTCTTCCGCCTCATTAAAGGATGCCTCAGCACTACTTACTGCATATTCAGAACTCTCCACAGTCAATTCTGCTACTTTATAAGCGGCCTCAATTTGCTCAAATTCTGATAATGAAATCGCTTCCTGATTATAAAGTCGTTTGTTTCTGTTAAAGCTTGCTTTACTTTCAGTCAATTGCGCTTTGGATTTAGCTAAATTTGCTTTGGCTGTATTTACAGATGCCTTACTTCTTTCTAAAATTGATTTGTAAATATCTGGTTTTATTTTTACGAGCAATTCTCCTTTACTTACCCTGTCTCCTTCCCTTATGAGTAACGCCACTATCTCACCTGAAACATCTGGAGAAATTTTAATTTCTACTTCTGGCTGTATTTTTCCACTAGCCGAAACAGTTTCAATAATTGTTCTCCTTTCCACCATTTCTGTTTCCACTAAAAGAGCATCTTCTGTTTTAATGACTCCTGTAAGTGTGCCGATTAGCATGATAAATGCCAAAATAAAAATACCTATTCCTAATTTTTTAAGTTTTGTATTTTGCTTTTTTTTGCCAAAAAAATAAAAAATGGAGGCGACAATGGATAAGACGATAAATATTTTCATAACTATAAGGTTAAAGGTTTTCCTAGAAAGAAATCAAGGATTTTAATTTTGAATAAATAATCATATTTTGCTTGTAATAAATCGGACTCTGCTTTTATAAGTTTGTTTTTGGCATTATTATAATCATAAACATTGAGCATGCCTTCATTAAATTTTTGCTCATTATAGCTAAAGGATTCTTGCAAAGCTTCTGCTGATTTTTTAGCAAACTCATATTGTTTTTCAGCAGCAATTACATCTGCCCTTACTTGTTCAACTTGTTTTCTTAATTGGTTTTTTGTTTTCTGTAAATCATTCTTGGCACTCAGTACCCCAATTTTTGCATTGGCAATGGAGGAGTTTGTCATCCATCCATTAAATAGAGGTATACTAAGTGAAAAAGAAAGCGATTGAGAAAAATTATCTTTTAACTGCTGATTAAATGGCGTAATTTCAGAATCGTAATTTAAAATGGGCATCAATACACTTTCGCCTGAAACAGTTTGATAGCCAGATGGGAACATGCCCAATGAATCCACTCCTAAAATTCTTGTTCTTGCATCCGAATAACCAGAGCCCATTGAGCCATTTAGCGTAATTCTGGGGAATCTTCCTCCTTTGGAAATAGTTAAATTTTTGTCACGACTTTTCAATCTATATTCTGCGCTTTTTACATTTGGAAAAACATTTAATGCAGCATTATAAATCTCGTCTGTAGAGGGCACTGTACTCTGATTTGGTAAAGAAATAGAGGGAACCACAATATCAAAATCGGTATTAGCCCGAATTTCTAATAACTGCTTGATGTTCAGTAGTGCTATTTCTTTTTGACTTTTGGCTTTTACTAATTGCAATTGTTCGGATGCAACTTGTGATTGAGTTTCCAGTAATGAACCCTTTGCTAGTTGCCCAGCACTTACCAGTTTCCCTATTCTTTCTTCTTGCTGAAAGGATATTTCTAATTGTTTTTCTGCCATTATTACCAATTCCTTATTGAAAAGCAGTTGTAAAAAATCAGTTGCCACAGTTATTGAAATGTCATTTATCACTTTCTCAATATCATATTTTTTAGCCATATACTCATAATTATCACGCTTTACTTTATTGAGGTTCTGGAAACCACTAAAAAGAGTAACAGAAGAGTATAGTGAAAAATTATTTGTTTTTACATTTAGGTTAGTAAACTCATTGGAGTAAGGATCAACCGTTCTGCCGTAATTGTACCCTTGCGAACCACTTCCGTTTAAGGATGGGAATAAAGATAATTTGGTTTGAAGGAGTTGTTGCTCAGAGGATAAAACAGAAAGTTTGGCTTGTTTTATATCCAGATTTTCCTTTTTTGCCCTATTTATACAATCTTGTAAAGTCCAGCTTTTTTGAGAAAATGAACTTAAAGTGCATATAGTTGCTATCAAGAAAAGAAAATGTTTCTTCATCTAAAATTTTTGTGAGTTGCAAATATAAGAAGATTTTAGCTGTCTGGTTCCTTTTTGAGATTATACCAAATCAAGCCCACAACAAGAATGGAGATGTAGGGCATTGCCATCAAATACAGTATGCCATCATTTAGTCCTGCGCCAATACTTCCTCCACTTTCCAGATTGGCTTCTACCACAGCTTTACACATAGCACATTGGGCATCTGCATTTTGAGAAACCAAAAGAAAAACAAAAAATAATATTACATTATATAATCTACTATTTTTCATCCTGATTTTCTTTTTGTTTGTATTCAGCCATCAACACTCTAATGTCTTTTATTAAAGTTTTTACCTCATTATCACTTGTGCCATCATAAGCACCATAAGGATTTCCGTAAATATCCATTCCCGATCGCACCTTTCGTTCTTTGTCAATCAGCACAAAATATTCTGAATGTAAAAAACCTCCTGGGGCTAATTCATCTTTGTTTAC
>DUAL01000327.1:9499-9766 GCA_012960835.1 Flavobacteriales bacterium
ATTGGGCAAATGGTTGGACAATTGGTAAAAAAGAAATTAGCCACATAAATACTCCCATTATAATCGGCATTGGTAATACTGTCATTATTCTGATTTATAAAAGAAAATATTGGTATAGTATGCCCCTTAACGCCTATTTTTGCCAATGGCATAAAATTATTTTCTAACTTTGTAAGGCAAGAGTAGATTAATCCTGGGAGGACTAAAATTGCAATTAAGCCAATCCATTTTTTAATTGAGGCAGTGGTCATATTACATCATAAAATA
>DUAL01000328.1:0-258 GCA_012960835.1 Flavobacteriales bacterium
AACAACAATCAGCCAAGAGACTCAATCTTTATTAAAAAGCTTGTCTTACGATCAAGCGCTCAAACAAGCCAAGCAGGGCAATGCACAAGCGCAATATGCACTCGGTATTATGTATGGCTCAGGTATCAAAGCCAATGAAGATAAGCGCCGATCTATTAAGTGGCTTACCAAAGCTGCCATAAACGATGTACCAAAGGCCAGGGAAAATTTATACGGCTCTTATTTGTGTGGCACAGAGTTGTTTATTTCTCAAGTTGC
>DUAL01000328.1:361-1673 GCA_012960835.1 Flavobacteriales bacterium
GGTATTTACGGGGAATAATCGTAAAAATTCGGAAATTTTTAAAATGACGATAAAAATGAGTGATAATGGACTTTATATTATTGAATTTACTAACAAAAGGGTAACGTCCCCATTATTTTCTTGTATTGGGAATTATAGAATATGATATTAGATAATGAAAATAGCAATCGTAAAATTCATGAATGGATTGTTGATTACACTGAGAAGGGTCAGTTAGATATTGTTACTGGTTATTTTACAATTGGAGCTCTTGCCTATTTATCAGAACATGTGAATAAAAAAATATCTAATTATCGTTTGATGCTTGGAGATATAGTTAATGTAGATGTTGAAAATGATAGACCACTCGATCTTCTTAACGAAAATATAACAATTGAAGCTGCATTAAAATTAAATAAATTATCTCAAGAGGCGGTTTCATTTCTTAAACAAGATCATGTAATAGCAAAGACACTAGAGCCAAATTTTTGTCACGCTAAATGCTTCTTGTTTAATCCATTAGAAGATGACGATAGAAAAAAATATTTTATATCTGGCAGCTCCAATTTAACAGAGGCTGGTATTGGATTAAAGCAAACTAACAACATTGAATTAAATATTGCCGAAACTGGTAATAATAGTCAATATAAAGAGTTATCTAGTTGGTTTGACGATTTATGGGATAGGCCTCAAGCATATTTAAAAAAAACGATTATCAATGAAGATGGTTCAACTTCTAAAGTCAACTTTAAGCAGTATTTGATTGAAGAGATTGAAAAAATATTTATTAAATATACACCAAGAGAGATTTATTACAAAGTATTGTTTGAGCTTTTTGGTGGGCAGATATTAGAAGATGAAAGCGACCCAGAATTCAATCGACAAGTTGGAAGAATGGAGAATAGTGTTGTCTACAATTCATTATATGAATTCCAGAAAAAAGGGGTATTAAGTCTTATAAAAATGCTTCAAAAACACAATGGAGCTATTTTAGCTGATGCTGTTGGTTTGGGAAAAACTTGGAGTGCACTGGCTGTAATAAAATTCTTTCAATTGCAAGGAAGGGAGACAATATTGCTTTGCCCAAAAAAGATTGAAAATAATTGGAGGCATTATAAAAAGAACCAAGATTCCAAATTTGAAAAAGATCAATTTGATTTTTTTATTCGTTTTCATACTGATATGAATGAAGATAGACTTGAAACTTATAATGATCGTGCAGATAAATTTTTCAAGAACGATAAGCCAAAATTAATTGTAATTGACGAGAGTCACAACCTAAGGAACGATAAATCTAATAGGTATAAATTCTTACTAGAAGAAATACTTAAAC
>DUAL01000329.1 GCA_012960835.1 Flavobacteriales bacterium
TTTCAGTTTAGAAATAGAAACAGACAAATCATTATCAACCAAATTAGTAAGCTTTTTCTTTCTATTGCCTTTATCATTATTATTTTCCAAAGAGGAGAATTAAATTTTGCTATTGGATTATTTTTATTTATCATCCCTTATTTGCTGATTATTTTAGCCAATTATTTAATCAAAAAGGACGAAAAATTGGTAAAATCTGCTGATAGAATTCGTTAATTTTATCCTCTTTTTAATTCTACAACTTCAAGGTCAGAAATATTTTCTCCATCAATCTTAAAGCGGAGTATGGTCTTTACTTTATGTAAACCAGAGTTTCCGGCAGCTCCAGGGTTCATGTGCAGAATTCCTAGTTTTTTATCGTTCATCACTTTTAAAATATGCGAATGCCCACAGATAAAAAGGGTAGGAGGTTTGCTTTGCAAAACTTTTTTTACTCTTTTGTCGTATCTGCCAGGATAACCGCCAATATGGGTAATAAAAACATCTACTTGTTCGCACATAAATCTTATTTTTTCAGGAAATTCTAGTCTTATTTTGTGGCTATCAATATTTCCAAATACAGCTTTTAGAGGTGCAATTTCTTTTAATTTCTCAGCAACTTCTTGGCTTCCAATATCTCCTGCATGCCATATTTCATCACAATTTTTAAGGCGATAAATAAATCGAGAATCTAAAAAGCCATGTGTATCGGAAATTAAACCAATAAGCTTCATTTATCTAATAAGGATAAAGGCGCCAACATATTTATGTGGTTTTTCTTTTAGGTCGGTTGCTACAATAGAATACGTATAAACTCCTGCTTGTGTTTCATTATTATTAATAGTACCATCCCATGGTTTATCCTTCTCTGTGGTATGGTAAATAATTTTCCCCCAACGGTCGTAAATCTTCATTTCAAATTCTTTTATGCCATAAACAGAAGGACCGAAAGCATCATTAATATTATCTCCATTTGGTGTAAAAGCATCTGGAATATAAATGATAAAGATAGGATCAATAATGATGGTATAGCTAATAGTATCTGTGCAGCCAAACTCATTACTTACTGCCAAATTTACCTTATAATGCCCAGTATCATTGTATGTATGAAGCAATTTGGAAATAGTGTCATTCAAGATAGTGCCATCTCCAAAATCCCAAATAGCGGTTGTATGCCCGAATGAAGCATTGGTAAAGTTAATATGCGGATTATCCAAATCAGTTGGTTGCGGGAAGAAAGAGAATTCCGCTAAAGGCAAAGGATTAACTGTAATGGTAGCATTTCCTGAATAAGTTCCTACACAGCCATAAATATCTACTACATCTGTAATCATATAAATTCCTGCTTGATTGGTAATAATTTCAAAAGGTCCAACCCCAGAAAGAGTTATCGGATTAAATCCATTTGTATAAGTTACATTTATAAAAGTAGAATCATTTGTAATAATATCAATTGTTACTTGGCTGCCATCATTACAAATAGCCCCTCCACCACTTATTATAGCATCTACTTTCTCGTTTACATCAATAGTTGCAGAATCACTAGCTGTATTAAAGCAATTGTTGGCATCCGTAATATCTACTAAACTATAAACAGTAGTAGTGGATGGGTTAACCATAATCGTATTTATTCCACTATTACTAAAGGAATTAGAAGTTGCTACTCCATTGATATTGTAATTCACGTTG
>DUAL01000330.1:0-1794 GCA_012960835.1 Flavobacteriales bacterium
CAAGCAAGAAGCCTTAGATGACAATATGCGTAAAGAGATTTATAAAGAGTTAAATCTTGAAGATGGTCATAGTTGCCATCCATTTGGTAAGCAGGGCGATATGAACAAGGCTAATCAACTAATACATTAAAATATTGTATCTAAGCTGTTAATTTAGATTCGCAATCATTAAGCTGTTCTTTGTATTCATCACATTTAAGTCTTTCCACAATTAACTCATTATCTAAATTGTCAATTCTTTGCTTAGTTTCTTCTGATAAGCCTGAATAAAGCTCATTCATAATTCTTGATGGATTTACACCTGGATTTTTTTTGAATACAGAGTGATAATAATCTGCAACAGTCTCAACAGAATATTCATTGTCAGGCTTTTTTCCATTTGCCGCATCCTCTAGATATAGTTCAACTAACGGATCTGTTGTTGAATCTACTGCATGCATATGTTGTGTATTCGGATAGAAAGTTACAATTCCTTTGTAATTATTGTTAATAACGACATATATATTTTTATACATTATGCCATTAATTTCTAAATCACCTTGATATTTGTACTGATGATCTTTTCTGTAGGACTGATCTTCGCACTTACCTGTAAACATATATGTAATGTAATGTTTGTCTTCATTAATCAGACACCCTAGTCTTAATGCTGCAGTATATATGTGCTTTACCCACCTTCTTGAAATATTACTTCTTCTATTCTTGTCACTTGGCTTGCACGCTTTTTTTTCAGTAAAAAATTCGCTATTAAATACTGGTGCAAAATCTTTCTCTCCTAGTGGCTTTTTATTCAATGATTCAGCTACAACTCCGTCCCTGCATACTTCATCATATAATTTATCATCTCCTTTGATTTGATTATGGTTCTTATTCTCCTTGCGCCTTGCCCTGCGACCACGTTTATCCGCCTTATGCCAATTTTTACTCATAGCAAACTACTCCTAATACAGTTTGTATTAATTAAGTTCATTTTTCTCCTCATACCTTCTGGCAAATTTAATTTTAGCAATAAGAGATTTTCTTAAAAAAAAGGCCAACCACCAAACAATGCCCCCTGCAAGAATTACGTGTCTACTTCTCGGCCAGGACACATTAGAGGCGTACCACTTAACATCATCGTATCCTTTGTTATATGCGACAACTATTAAATCTAATACTGAAAAAGTCATGCTTCTCCATACACTTTTAGCTAAATTCGGGATGGGGCGCTTAATAATTTCAATTGTGGCATTCAAAGAGTTAATTTTTGTTAGACTTGGATCGCCTTCCTCTTCTGCTATTGCAGACAAGGCAATAGGTTCTCTGATATCTTTGTACTTACTAGTATCCTCATTAATCAATTCTTTATTATTATCCTTTATCAAGATTGATGTTCCATAATAGGTTGGAAGAATTTCTATCATAGAATGAATTTTTTTGACGCAATAATCAATATTTCCATTTGAAGCCTCTACACATGTTGAGGAAAACTCGTTCACTATGGTGCGTAAGTTTATTATTTCAGTCTTTGTTTTTTTTTCTAAAGTCGTATAAAAAGCATAGTTGTTGACTGTTGTTAACAACACAACTCCAACAAGAATAACTAACTTAAACACTCCAGCCCTATGCAGAGGTATTTCAAAATTTCTACTTGTTTCTATAATTTTATTCAACATAATTATTTTTGATACCTTTCATAAGTTAATCTACAGGCTTCCAACAAGGCTGAATCACTCATCCACCATCCATCATCATCATCATCATCATAACGCATTGTATCGAAACCCGTGTCCATATCCAGCCATATACGTGGTG
>DUAL01000330.1:1864-6026 GCA_012960835.1 Flavobacteriales bacterium
TTTTATTACTTAAATAGATGTGATAGGTCATCCACAAATTCATTTCTGGAGTGAATGCTAGCTCTTGAGGCATTCCTTGACCTTCAACAAAATCTTGATCAGACATATCCGTATAACCCTGTAACGCCATAATATTGTAATTTTTACTCATGCATCTCCTTAACTAAGGATTATTGGACAACCTAACGCCATTAAACCACTTGGTGCCTGAATATTGCCATTCTACATCAGGCTGGTTTGCTACATTTGTTTGAACCAGCCTACCTTTTAGTTTTTTATAAATGCCTTTTCTAATATTAAAAGTTGCAGGATCCCAATACGTTTTTCTTCTAGACCCATCATCAAAATATAAAACCAAAGCATCTTTTTCTCCAGACCTTGTTGATTCTGTCTCAATTTTTACCTCAATCAAACTTACAGGGTCCAGCCAATCGCTTGTCACCCAACTTGAACTTGTAGCTTTGACTTTATTATGGATATCTTGCATTTGTGACGATAGCTCTTTGTTTTTCTCCAGAACTTTATCTCTTTCTCTTTCCGCTTGATTTTGTGCACTTTGAGCATGATTTTTTTCTTTTCTAGCTACTTCAAGGGCTTGATTAGTCTTACGAAGAGCTTGAGATGTATTCTTAATAGTCTCATCTTTTTTTGATAATTCTTTACTTGACGCTCTCAAGCCTTCTTTAATGCCAGACTTAGATTTAAGATCGGATAATTTATCAATAAGTTGGGAGACACTTCTTAATGTTCCATTTTTGTAATATGAATGTAATTCAACGAGCTGCTCTGGTGTTATGCTACCATCACCTCTGAGTTTTGTCATGTGAGTAGATAAATCCCACTCTGTTTGAACACTATGTTTATAAATTGTAACAATAGTAACTCGTCGAGGATTATTTGCACCAATTACAAAATGACCAGTCTCTATTCTGTTAGTTTTGGGGTTGATAAATTTAGCATCAATATGGTAGGCATCTTTATCTTTATCATCCACCCTGTGGTTTTCGATATCACTTAACTCTAATTTACACCCTCTATCTAGCAATAACCCGTACCTCAACGGCAAGGAATCTAGTCGAACATGATTTGTTAATTCAAATATTTGTGTATCTGTGTCCATATGTGTTCTTGTTTTTTATAAATTCAATCTTGGAGAAGGTCACAGCCGCTATCTATTTGGCAAGCAAGGCAACATCAATTTTTTATTAAAGTTTAGTTAAGTGTTATTTTTAACTATATTCTACCGCCTAAATTATCAATGATCAATTTTTCGGAATGTTAAATTAAACCTTAAGTCTTTAACTTTTTTTCTTTTAGGGGCAGAGTGTTCCCAGTGGTGCTGAAGCTCACCTTTCATGATTAATAGTGTTCCATTTTTTAAAGGGATTTTAATTTTCTCAGAGTTGTCATCATTACGTCGTATTACAAAATCCCGTGTTGCTCCAAAATTAACGGAGCCAATAACAGGATTAACTCCTAACTCTTTCTCAGCATCAGTATGCCAGTTAATATAATCTTCACCGTCTCGATACCAATTCATTAAAACACTATTAAACTTAATGTCAACTGTCTTTTCAATTTCGTTTTTAATGTATTCTAGCCCCTCATTCCAATCATTTGGCTGTAAAGTTAAGCCGGAGTAAGTGTATGGCTTATCACTATCCCCATACCATGCCGAGTAACGTGGTAAATAAACCTCCTTGCCATACATTTGTAATTTATCATGCCGCCACTTTATATTTTTAAACTTAACTGTTTCAAGCCTGCCCTCCTTTAACTCTCTCCAGTTTGCATCCTGTAACAATCCAGAATCATTTTCTAAAAAGTATTCAACACTTCTAGCACTAACCTTTTCATTAAAAAAATACTCAGAATAAAAGAGCTCTCCATTCGGAACTTGAATATCAAAACCACTTAATTCCTCATTCCATTGCCAGGAATAGCCATCTTTATCTGGCACTTCAAAAGGTAATATGTTCTCTTGCTTGCTGAATAAGTCCATTATTATTTAAAACTCCTTTTTAAAAACCATATGAATACGCCTCCACGATTTATGGCGATCACCAGGATGATGTATATTACTTGTATCTTTCGAAATAAATTTAATCGTATCTAGCTGGGTATCAGGAGAAAAAATTACTTTACCCTTAAGGTTAATATCTCCACCTTGACGCTCTAGTATTTCTTCAATTTGGCTTTTAAATTTTACCTGAGTAATTTCTTCGGTAAACTGCTCTAATTCCATTTCATTTGTAGCGCTAACACATACAAAATAATTATCTCCAGCTTGGGTTGATCGTATTTTTTTAGCAAGATTTTCTATACTGAAGTGCTTTCCACCCATATCAAGAATATTAGAAAATAAGTGAATCTTAATGGTGTCTTCTTTTGTTTCTAAGTCCTTAGTGGTTATATCATCCAAACCCTTATTGACTGGCACAACTTTTGGTGAGTTTTTTAAAAAATCAACAGCCCTATCTAAAGCAATTTTTCCAGGTTCAATTAAAATTATTTTCTTAATATTATCAATTGGAAATTTGTTAGCATCCAAAATATTTAATAAAACATTACTAGCCAAGCCTTGACCACAACCATAATCTATAATTTCAATTTCACTTGACAAGCTGATTGATCGACCTTCACATAACAGCTCATTAATCGCATCTTTCATTTTTGCATGGTGTTTCGCACCATGAGAAAATAAATATTGTTCTAACTGTGCTTCGGTTTCTAAGATTGCCACTCCACGATTTAAACTGTCAAAAATATCATCACCCATTCGTTTGCCAAATTTATTTTTAATAGATAAAAATTGCATGGGATACCTAAATGTAGAGCTTTCTACATGTGGGGCTAGCTTTTTTATGATTTTATTAAAACGCTTATCATCCCAAGTAACAATAGTGAAACGTTCATTTTTTACATATTCTCCACCTAAACTTAAACCCTTGTCAGTTAACTTATAGTCCCTACCCTCTTTGTATAAAAACTTGTTCACTATTAAATAACTAAACAAATCTTTCGGCTTGATATTGTTGTTTTTTGCAATTGTCGATGTTGATACCAAATTATCTCTTATGCCTGTTCAATAACTCTTTATGCTTGTCTACTAGTGAGCCTAATACGTTAACCAAACTGTCAATATCTTCTGATGTTGCATTAGCAGATTTTAATGCGTTACCAGATGCACCTCTTTTTCCATGAACAAGAGGGAGTCTGTTTCTTATTTCGGATAACTTTTTAAATTCTTTTACCTTGTTGTATTGAAATTTAGCACTTAAAATCTCACTAGCCATTAACCTATCTGGTTGATTTTTTACTGGTTTAAAGTTTTTTATTTCAGGCATAGTCCAATTATTTTCTACACCTTCAACGATATCAACATAATTTCCTTTTTGGTTAATAGTTGACCACCTCCAGACTCCTGAATCTAGTTGCTCTATATTGCAGGACCACTCAACTAAGTCATTCATACATGAATAGATATTTATAAAAGCTAAATTCATCTGCAAACCGTTAGACAGGTCGTTACTAAATGGTGAAAATGAGCGAAATAACAAGGACTGTAATGATTTCGCCTTGACTTCTAGATATGTACTGTTAACATCACGAGCTATTCGATATAATTCTTTCTGCCAAAAGCCAGTTTTCTTAGACCACACCAATGTGTCGTTAATTTTTTTATAGAGATCTATAGTGTTTTCGATTCCACTTTCAATAGTAGTGACTAGATCCGGCGAACCCTTGACCCAGTAGCTGTTAATACCTTTCTCTAAAAGAGCCTCTAAAGTCCAAGATTTGTTAGATGCAGTTGCTGCAATTATTGGTATTACTAGCCTTTCCTCTTGAATCCATTTAGCTAATTTAACACCAGATAGATTTTCTATACAATGGCCGTGCTCATCTTGACTATATACATCCCGGTCCTTATCTAGACGCACATCTAACAATATCAAATCAATATTACTAGTATTTCCTATTAATTCTTTTGCTTCACTTTCATTTTCTGCAAATAACACCTGAAAATTGCTAGATAAAGAGAAAAATAAGCTGTATGCAACTTCCCACCCATCTTTTAATTGATCTTCAATAATTAATACGGTTCCATCGTCAAGAATCTTTGTAAGTTTTGAGCTTTGACTTCTCAAACGAACAAGATAAT
>DUAL01000330.1:6193-6752 GCA_012960835.1 Flavobacteriales bacterium
AGCCCCAAGAATTAGACTTATCATGACTGCCTTTACTGTATGGATACTTACAAGACTTATCCAGGTAAGCCTTTAGTGCATTTTCATCAAATGTATTAGTAAACTCCTCTATTTTAGGGTCTACCGTAAATGCAACCGCTATCTTCTCAAACCATATTCCTGAAAACCCATCTGTACCGCCCATTGCTTCTAGACATTTATCTTCATCCTTAAAATAAACCAAAATAGGGATCATGGCAATCTCTTTATTGCCATCTATTCTAATATGCTCTATTATTTTTTCATAGTTATAATCACATCCATTTATGTCGCCAGGGATGATTAATTTAGTGGCATCTTGATTAAGAATTTTTTTTAGTGTAGCGTGGTATAGAACTTGACTGCGCCTCTTTGACAAAGACTTATCAAAATCAATACTTTTCTCTACAAAATCAACATTAACACCTAATCCTAAAATCATTTTTTGTAAACCTCTTTAAGTAATGCACAGATATTCTCTTTCTTCTCCATGTAAGTAGCACTTATAAACCAAGCGCCATCATCCATTACTTTATCCATT
>DUAL01000330.1:6784-8046 GCA_012960835.1 Flavobacteriales bacterium
ACTGCATCTTTAGATTCCCAATCGAAATCATATATATGGTCTTGCACCTCTTTATTCCCGTCATGAACAAAAATAATACTGTAATCATTGTTTTCATAATCATACTGATCTATATTTGTTCTTGGGTCTATACAATAAGCGTCACTATCACAACACTGCATTAACGAGGTAGTTTTGTGTAATCGAGGATTATTATCATCAAGCAAAAGTATATTTAATTTATCTTTCATGATATTTTTTGGAATATAAATCTATGTGCAAATCCGTGCTTCAAGTCGCTTAACTCTGATTTATTGATTTCAGATCCATCATGCATGTTTAGGATTTTTCTTGTTTCATCTTCCAATGTTGATTCAATCCAATACTTACAAAGGCCGTTAGTTAATTGAACAACATCTGAAAGTTTTCCATGAGCAAAATCACGATCATTCAATAATTCGTTATGCACACCTTTTTTCGAATCATCAAATACCCTTAATTCAACAACTTTATCTCTTTTACTTAGGTCGATATAAATAGTGTCGGCTTTGTCAGTATGTAATGACATTGATTGCAATACTTTGTTAATAGATTTCAATATAGATGGAGTATGTGTATAAAACGTTGCGCCATGTGAAGTTATTAGAATTTTAACTTTATCATCTGACAATCCAATATCTTTAATCAAGCCTTGAATTTTCTTTACTATATGAGAGCTTTCGTTGGTATTGCGACCAAATCGTGTATTTATCTTTAATTGTTTTGTTGCATTAGCAATAATCGGATCTTTTATTACATTAATAAGATATGACTCTCCATTCTTTTCTGCAGCTTTTCCTAAATTATCTTTCCAGAATTCAAAGTCATCTTTAAGTAATTTTGGCAAAAAATAAACTATCGGGTCATAGTGCTCACACAAGACCTCATAGCAATCACTAACAGAAAGATCAGGTGAATTTTCATGGACCAATTTTTTAAACCCTTCATTCGTCTTTAGAGATTTCAGTACTCCTTGAACTTTATTTGAGTCAATTGGAGGGTAGCTCAATATCTCTTTAAAATCAATCTTTGTTTTTTGCACATCTGGTTTGACAGAAATGTTGAAAAACCTGGCGTCTTTTTCTGCTATTTCTTTAACAAAAAGATCCAGTTCAGATTCACTATTTATTAAATCCAACCTTGCCTGAAGGCTTGTCACCTTAAGTGATTCTCTAAACTTTCTCAAAGTATTCACTTTTATAGACTTACCCTGTTCAATAATTGACAATCTGGCGGCCAATTTG
>DUAL01000330.1:8115-8458 GCA_012960835.1 Flavobacteriales bacterium
AACTTTAGGATTTTTCAACAAGCTGTGGAATCTGAACAAAATATTTTCATAAGTCTGAATTCTTTTATACAAACTTGGGTTATCCAAATTTTTTTGATCCTGATTATTAGACAAAACAACACTACCAAAAAAGTTTATTTTCCCAAAAAGGTGGCGTAGAAAATAATCTACAGATGGATGATGCTGATTGGTAGCAAACTTATTTGGTCGACTACATCTACTATCTCTAAATATTTTTTTTTCTATTTGAGAAGCAATACCAAATTTTTCGCAATTTCTTATAGTTGCCCTTAAGTTTCGAATATACCTACGGTTTACATTAATCCCATCATTAACAATAATG
>DUAL01000330.1:8618-9684 GCA_012960835.1 Flavobacteriales bacterium
GGTAAAATGACAACGATGATCTCTAGCAACTTGCGCTAATCTCTTATCTAACCTTCGGCACATCATATTAGCTATATAAGGACTCAATGACCCACCCTGTGGCAATATGCCTGTAGCATCATCTAAACAAGCTAATTGTGCCATTATAGTTGCAGCATCCTTTCCAAATTCAAATGGATATGCCATAAACATACCTCGAACACGCCCAAAATGAATACTTGGAAAGAAATCCTTTAAATCCATTTTAATAATTCGTTTACTCCTACGATGACAAATAGCATTGGTAATAATGCTTTTCCCTGGAGTAAACCCGTGTGCATAGCTGCTGGGTTGAAATTTTTCAACTGCTTGTAGTTTTTCTAGTGCAATACACTGAATTTTTTTTAATCTTCTTGATACGGCATGAATTGTTCTTGGCTTGCCTGATGCTTTATTTATTATAAGTTTTTTATAACTTTCCTCACCTTTTACTTTTCTAAAATAATATTTAAAGCTTGGCTCGGAAATGCCAAAAAAATCAATCAAATCCTTTTTACTATCTATTTGTATATTGTTAGCAACTGGTTTTTTTTTGATCAAAATTATTTTTATCTTATATAAATTTTTAGTAGTAAGGGGTCGCGTCCAACCTACACTTGCTGTGTCCTAGGTATACTAATGTATCTCTATTGTATATCCTGATTAAATCAGCTTAGGCTTACATAAATCCAAGCAGTTCTCGCCTGATTTGTCTATATTGCTGAAACGCGACCCAAGATTTCCATTATAAATAGAAAATCATTTTTGTCAATAGTTTTTTTTTAATTTTTTTATTTAACTAATTCTTTAAGATTTTCAAGAATCCTAACCATCGCATAAGTATCAAGTTTGCAATATTCGAGTAATGCAGTTTTGGTCTTGATAATCTCATCTATATCTGTCGCCTCACCTAACTGAACAAACATTCTCATAGCATCATCACCATTGTGTACACCGTCTAGATCAGGATAAGCATCTTTCATTTCAGGAACAATAGTAGGTAAAACAACTTTCAGACTATAACGCCCTTTCATTTCTGGCATCCAGT
>DUAL01000331.1 GCA_012960835.1 Flavobacteriales bacterium
AAAGAAATATTTGGAAATGTAGATTGGATGAGTGTCTCCTTGTATATTTTACTCATCTTTTTCGGCTGGGTAAATATTTATGCTTCACAATATAATGACGACCAAACTCTTCTTTTCGATTTTTCACAAAGACATGGAAAGCAACTAATTTTTATTACAGCATCTTTATTTGTTGCTTTCATTATTCTGATAATCGACTGGAAATTTTTTGAAGCATTTTCCTATATTTTGTATGGAGGAATTATCATTCTATTAATTATTTTATTAATTACAGGAGAACAAACTGCCGGTGCCACATCATGGTTTAATATTGGAAACTATAAATTTCAACCCTCAGAATTTGCAAAATTTATCACCATTTTAGCACTTGCAAAATACTTAAATACACATAACATAAAATTACAATCTTTTGTCACAAAGTTTAGAAGCTTTATCATTATACTATTACCATTACTGCTAATTATTTTACAAAATGATTTAGGAACTGCACTGGTTTTTCTTTCGTTAATACTTGTACTTTATAGAGAGGGGTTATCAGGAAATATCTTATTTATAGGACTTGTTGCTGCTATACTTTTTATAGTCACTTTACTTTTAAACAAATTTATTTTTATTGGTATTTTAGTAGCAATTTCACTTCTCCTGTTTCTATTTTCAAGACGAAAAAAGAAGGAGTTTATTGTAATTTTTTCAGGGCTTGTTATGGCTGTTTCATTTGTGTTTTCTGTAAGTTATCTTTTTAGCAATATCCTAGCGCCTCATCAAGTGGAAAGAATAAACATACTTTTAGGAAGAGAGATTGATCCACATGGAGCTGGCTATAATCTGATACAATCTAAAATAGCCATTGGCTCAGGAGGATTTTTTGGAAAAGGATTTTTGGAAGGAACGCAAACAAGATTTGATTTTGTTCCTGAGCAAAGCACTGATTTTATCTTTTGTACTATTGGAGAAGAATGGGGCTTTTTTGGTTCATTGATATTCATTGTAGTTTTTGTAGCGCTTCTTATTAGGGTAATCAATTTGGCAGAAAGACAGAGATCAACATTTTGTAGAATTTATGGTTATGGAGTTGCCTCAGTTTTATTTGTTCATTTTGCAATTAATATAGGGATGACTATTGGACTGGCACCAGTAATTGGCATTCCATTACCTTTTATTAGTTATGGGGGATCTTCCCTAATTGGCTTTACAATTTTGCTGTTTATTTTTCTGAATTTGGACTCTTACAGATTACAAATTTTGAGATAAATAAAAACCTCAGCTGAGGTTTTTATTAATTTTCTTATGAAGAGTACCCTACCTAATAAAAATCGTTTCTCTTATCCACAACCCCTGCATTTTCCTTTACTGCATTATAAGCAGCAACTGAGGCACTTTGTTTTAAGGCTTGTGATATCTGAACTTGTTGCTGGGTAAAATCACCAGTAGTTCGTGCTTCATTCTTACTGAGTACTTTTGCAACAAAAACAGCATTATTACCAACAATTACCTGAGTTATTTTATCTTTTTCAGATGCGCAAATAAGTCCTACCAATTCAGGTTCATTTCCTAAATTTTGAATTTGGCTACTTAAAAAACTTACTTTTGTAGCTTGTTGCACTTGGCTTCTCATTGTACTTGCTAATTCGGCTAATGTATTATAGGTTTCTGAATTTATCTCATCAATAATCATTTTACCTTTTTTCTGTTTTCGGACTTTTGCTTCTATCTCCACCGATACATCTTCCAAAGAAATATCACCTTCCGAATTTACCTTTGTAAGGGTAGCAACCACATAATTATTTCCAAACTCAAATACTTCTGAAACTTCACCAACATTTGCATTTCTCATCCATTTTATCAGTCCTCTCGAATTTTCTAATCCTGATATATCTTGCTTGCTTGGTGATACTTTTTCTTCATTTCTTTTTACTAAATTTTCTGTTGCAACCAAATCATCAAATGTTGTGGTATCAGTATTAAGTAGTACTCCTGCAAATCGTGCAGCTTGTGTATAATATTCGTGATAGGTTTCAGAGCTTGGCTCTACAACCCTATCGATATAAGCAATTTTAACTTTTTTTACATTTCGGCTTTTCTTGGTCACCTGAATAAGATGAACACCAAATTGGGATTGCACAATAGTCAAATCACCTTTAGTAGCTGTAAAGCAAACCTCATTAAATTCGGCAACCATTGCTCCTTCTTTGAACCATCCTAAATCGCCACCTTTTATGGCAGAAGTTTTGTCAATGGAGTATTTCTGGGCTAAGTCAGCAAAATCTTTTCCTAACTCAATCTCTTTTTTTACAGACTCAACTAATGCATTTGTAGAATCCAAATCTTTATTCTCATCTGGTGCAATTAGTAAGTGCCTTGCTTCTACAGAGTCAGGCCTGTATTGTACATCTGCTAATTTTGAAACTCGGTAAACGCCCTCAGAAAATAAATACGGACCAACTACCGTTCCTTTTTCACTAGCAAAAAGAGAAGTTGCATTGGTGTCTAAAATACCCTCTTCTTTTGTAAAGTTGAATATAGCATTTGTATTGTCAGAATTTCTTCTTACAAAAACCTCAAAATCCGTATTGGCAGCAAAAGTTTTTGTTAAATTGGCAAGATTGTTCTTAGTATCCTCTTCATCTTTTGTAGATGGCGTCACAGTAAAAACTACATAATCTACATTTCTAGATTCATCTTGTTGATACTCACTTAAATGGCCTTCATAGTAGTCTTCAATTTCTGATTCTGAAACCCCTACCAAACTAT
Organism: Flavobacteriales bacterium; assembly: GCA_012960835.1. Taxonomy (GTDB): domain Bacteria; phylum Bacteroidota; class Bacteroidia; order Flavobacteriales; family BACL11; genus DUAL01. The sequence continues at coordinate 2,752 of DUAL01000331.1, forward strand.
CAGCAATATGATTAAAAGAAATAGGTACATATTCGAAACTAATGTTTTCATTCCCTTGATTAAAATATAACTGGGCTTCTGCTGAGCTTACATACATTCCTTGCTCAACAAGTAGTCTATATTTGTCGTTTTTTCTGAGATTACTAATATACTCTTCAAAACCCAACCATTGCTCCCTGGCCTCCCCTGTTTGATCGTTATCTAACTCTTTCATGTATTGAATCATTCTTGCTCTATCAAATTGCTTAGTAGCAGGATCTTGGAATATTTCAATTTTACTAATTTCAGAATGTACATTATTTCCTTGAAATAGCTCAAATAATTCCTCTGAATCAACATCAATTCCAAGCTCTTCATATTCCATATTCATCAAAAGTTCCTTAATATACTCATCCCAAATAGAATTCCTGATTTGAGATATGCTTTCTGTTAGTGTAGCATTTTGATTGGCGTTTTTCCAGTTTTCTATGCCTTTTTGCATCCTTTCTTCAAATATTTGGATGGAGATTTCCTCTCCGGCAACTTCCCCAACAAAAAATCCACCTCCTCCACCGCTTCTTGTAGATTGCATAAAATCACCTAAAATAAATGCTAACATTGCTACTCCTATTACCAATAATAATAGTGTTGATCGTTTTCTAATACTTCCTAGTGTTGACATACTTTAATTTGTTTTTTTGAGCTGGCGAATATACGATTTATTAGAAATAAAAAAGAGTTTGCAACAGCTGAATTTATTTGCTAAATAGTATGAATTTGGATTAATTGTATGCTTCTATCATTTACTTCTTTTACTACAAATTTAAATGATTCAACTTCTACCTGAGTTTCTACTTCTGGAATATCTTCATGGAAATGAAGCAATAGGCCTGCTAGAGTTTCGTATTCTTCTGATGTGGGCAGATTCAAATTATACTTTTTATTGATGGCATCTACTTCTGTACGGGCTGAAAAGAGAAAAGTTTTTTCATCTATTTTTTTATCAATAAGTGACTCCTGATCATGCTCATCCTCTATCTCGCCAACAATTTCTTCCGTTACATCTTCCACTGTTACCATTCCTGATGTGCCACCATATTCATCAACCACTACTGCAACTGCCCTATGCTCATTAATAAAAAGTTCGAGTAAATCGCTCGCTACCATTGTTTCGGTTACAATAGGTATTGGCATCAAAATAGACTTTATTCGTTTTGGTTTTTTGAACAAATCTAAGGAATGCACATACCCAATTATATTATCAATATCATTTTTATAAACAAGTATTTTTGAAAGTTTTGACGATATGAATTTATCTTTCAACTGCAAAATAGAAGTGCCTAATTCAACAGCAACAATTTCAGTTCGGGGTACCATGCATTCCCTGGCTTTTATGCTTGGAAGTTCAAGAGCATTTTGCAACATTTTAACTTCCATATTTTCTTCTTCTTGGGCTTTGAGCATACTTAAATAAGCATCTAAATCTACCCTGTCAAATAACCTTTGGTTTTCGTCTATTTCTACTTTGAATAGGGCCCTTAAAATCCATTTCGACAAAGTAATCATCAGCAGAATAAAAGGATAAAGTAATAGGTAAGAAATTATTAAAGGGAGAGAAAAAAACTTTAATACCCTATTTGAATTTATCCTAAAAATAGCTTTTGGAATAAACTCTGCTACCACTAAAATAATAAGGGTGGAAATAATGGTTTGTGCTATAATTAAAAGGAATGCAGAGCCAATAAATTCACTTAAATTATATTCTAAAAATTTTGCCATCATCACTCCATAAACTACTAAGGCAATGTTGTTGCCAATAAGCATGCTAACAATAAAATGAGACTCTTGTTTTGTGAAAACAGAAATAATTTTTGAACTAAAGTTTTTTGATTTTTTATCAAGCTCTAATTTTAATTTGTTGGCAGAAATAAAAGCAATTTCCATGCCTGAAAAAAAAGCCGATAGCAAAAGGGTAATAATAATTAGAAAAACTTCCATTAATTTGGTAAAGTTAGGTAAAAATACATCTAATTTAAAGTGTCGTTTCCATCTTTGATATTAATACTTCCTCTCACATTTGTGATTTTATAGGATGAAAAATCAGTGGTAGACTCAAATCCTTCCCCGAAAATCACTTCATCTTTAGTGGTAATTCTTACTAATTTTTCAGTAAAAATAAGGTTTGTTCTTTCGTCCCAGATTAGTTGTTCCGTATTTAATTTTTCCTGTTTTTGGTTTATTAACTCCACATTTACTTGCGCCATCATTTGCTCCTTTTTTTCATCTATGATAGCCTCTTGGGCCGTAAGGGTTGAAGTAATAATGGCTGAATCATTAAAAAAATGAACGACAATACCATCAGAAAAGTTAATTGTAGAAGTTGCAGTATATCGCTCAATTTTTTTAGCAATTATTTTTACCTTTACCTTTCCTTTTTCTGTATAAATTAACTCTGCCTCCTTTATGGTTTCGGAAGGTAAATTTTTACTACTTATAAAAGTTTCAACAATTTTTGGATCGTTACTACAAGCGGAAAACATAAAAATACAAAAGCACAATATTATGCTTTGCATACATATTATTCTAAGGAAAACTCTCAATCTCTTGTTCTTACTTTTGTCTTTTCATTTATCCAGCATTCCACCAAAAAAGTTTGTCCAGATTCTATGCCTTCAAAAAAACATTGTTCTGTATTTGGAAAAAATTTGGAATAAGTAGCAATGGCTTTGTTTGCTTTATCGGCAACTGAGGAGTCCACTGATTTTGCCTTTATAAATTTATCGACAACAAGCCAATAAATGGTTGCAGTTTCAAAATCGGTAGAGGAACATTTTTTAACTGATGATGCGTAAATATTGGCAATGCTGATAAATGGCTCTCCCCATTCTGGGCGCAATTCTACCGATTTAAAAGCAATCATTCTTGCTGTACTGTATGAACCTGAAATACGATAGGCATCTGCCAATTCCAAATAATATCTTGCCCTTGCTTTATCCTCTTCTTCTAATTCCACTGCTTGCTTAAAATAATCAATGGCTGTTGCATATTTCTTTTTTAGCACATTCAGTTTTCCCATCTTGCTTGCTGACAAAGCAGATGGAGATAAAGAATGTAACTTGGTTGCAGCATCAAAATAAAGGGGGTTATCATTACATTCTTTGCTATCTAAAAGCCGTATAATCCTTTTTAGTAAATCAACATCTTCTGTTTCGCTATTAAACTTTGTAGAAAATATTCCAATCAAATCATCACAATTGGCATAGGGGGCAAAAAGAGATTCAATTATCTCAGAAGATTGAGTATAGTACTTTGCCGTTTTTACATTATTCAATATATTATAATCGATTATTTCTGCAACTCTGGCATAGCATTCTAATACTGCTTGTTTATCCAATTTTTTATTTTTTTCCATCAGAGTAGCAGCTTTAAAATAAGCTAACAAAGCGCCTGCTTCCGAACTATTTCCCTGCATTTCTAAGGATTTTCCTAAAATAGAATAAGCATCCTCAAAATTAGAGGGGTTGTATTTTATTAAATCAGCTCCTTTTTTTCCAAGTACATACCCCTGTTTTCCAAAATACTCAATCCTTTTATCGTAAATCATCATAAGGGTGTCGATATAAGCTTGCTTATTTTCAGGATTTTTTTTCATCAAATATTTAATGAGTGTTGGTCCATTTTTGAAAATATTTCCGCTTGATGAAGGGCAATTATTATATACCCAACGCCATGGCTTTATGGCGTCATCATAATTTTTTTGCTTGTAGTATTCTCGGTACAATGAAAGATTTATCACGCAATTTACACTATCCTCTCCGTATTTGTTTTGTGATTTCACTTCACCAGCCAAAAACAAAACACAAAATAATATCCCAATTTTTTTAGTCATTTTTCTTCTTTTTTTAATCGTATTTTCTTTTTACAAACCAAATATCACTAAGACTTAGCCCAATTTGAAAATGCAAAAACTGTTCTTTTATTAAGTTATTATTTATTGTTCCTCTTTCTCCTATCTCAACCGACAAATTGATTTCTGATTTTGTTTTTCGTAAAGGAAGCCCTAAACCGAAACTTACACTTTTTTCGTTTAGTTGGGTATTGTATAATTGTAAATAGGAATTCTGAAACTTACCTCCAAATCGGAATTTGATGAGTTTCCAATATTTATTTACGGACATATTATCGGCTGTGTATTGCAAACCACCAGAGAATTTCATGCTATTTGCCAAAGAGTCAGATTTGCCAAACATACGGTATGCTGACCAATCTTGCATTGAAAAATCTGCCATAAGCAACCACTTTTTATCAATATCTACTGACATTCCCAACCCTAAATTTTGCGGTAAAATCATATTACAATCCTCACAGCCACTAATGGTGTAATCCTCAATTGTATCCTTTACCACTTCATAAATGGAGGAAAGAATTTCATAATTTTCTGTAAGAACCGTTTGTTTGGCAGCAATTTTTGCATTGTTGTTGGCTGTAAAACCCAATGTGAAAAATATTTTTTCGTTTATCTCTTTATTATACATTAAACCCAACTGATAAAAAAAGCCCTTTGCTGAAATAGTAGAATTTTTTCGTGTATTATATGGTTTATTGAAACTCTCTCCCTCTGTAAAAATGACTTTTTTATTTCTGTTCAGCCCTCCAAAAAGATAATTGGCATTTGCTCCAACCGAAAGGTTTTCAGTCAAATTATAAGCCGCCCCAACATATAATAAACTAAGGCCGCCATCTCCATTATAAGAATAATTTATCAGTCCTAAATCTGGGTGAGATTCAGTGTCCTCAATATGATAGCCGATATTACTAAAAGGCAATAATCCAGCACTTGCTCCAATCTTTTTAGTGAGGGGAAATCCTAATATAAGATGAGAAAAAGAGGATGAGTTGGTTATTTGCTCTAAATTGGAAGTTTGCATTTTAGTAGTTTGGTGCATCCCTCCAGTTGAGAAGATAAAAGAATTTGCCTTAAAAGCAGAATAAGAAGCTGGGTTGTAGGGATTTATAATATTGGGATTATAACTTCCAATAGAAGTGCCTCCCATTGCCGCATATTCTGATAAGATATTGGATTGTAAATCACCAACACCAAAACGGGAATATGGTGAATTTGTTTGGTTTTGGGCATTTACACTTCCCCCATAAAAAAATAAAAACAGAAGGAAAAGATAGAAGTTGTTATTTCGCATTGAATTCAAGAATTATATTAAGTCCTTTTAGAACGATAAAAGGGTCTGCAAATATGCTATTTTTTAAGTGTTTATCAAAGAATTTATGGTCTCCACCGCATAGTATAACGACAGAATCCTTATTTTCTTTTCTAAAAGTATCAATTACTGTGTTCATTTCATCTATTGCCCCTTGCTGAACGCCAGAAGTAATAGAAGAATTCGTGTCATTCCCTATCATAAAATACGCATTAGAAATGCCAAGTTGTGGTAGTTGATTAGTAAAAGTATGTAATGCATCATAACGCATTTTAAGTCCAGGACTTATTCTACCACCACAATATTTTCCGTCTATAAAAAAATCAAAAGTAATGCAACTTCCAGCATCAATCACTAAAATATTGCTTTTTGGATACTGATGATGCGTTCCTACAATAGCGGCAATACGATCTTTCCCCAAAGTTTCTGGTGTTTTGTAATTAGTAAATATAGGAATGGCCATTTTATGCGTTAAAAAAAGAGCGTTAAAATGCCTAATCAACTCATTCGTGATGCTATCCTTCTCTTTTACAGATGAGATAATAGATGCTGAAATGGCATGCTTTTTAGCAAAAAGAATCACATCAGCCAAAGTCAGTTTACTTAAAATTTGATGTTTTATTATTTCTTCTCCATCAAAAATAGCAACTTTACTACTAGTGTTTCCTATATCTATTATAAGCTTCATTCAAATAATTTGACGGCAAAATTAATCATTTCAAAATCGGAGAGTACGAAAACAAAAAAATATTTCGGTAAAAGAAAAAAACAATTAAATTTGCAGCCCCAATTATGTTGGTGCCTTAGCTCAGTTGGTAGAGCAATGGACTGAAAATCCATGTGTCCCTGGTTCGATTCCTGGAGGCACCACACAGAAAAAGGGCTCGATAAATCGAGCCCTTTTTTATTTATAATTATTTTACAGTCTTATTGTAGAATCAATTTCTTATTCATTACTCCTTTTTCTGTTTCAATTTCAAGGAAATAAACTGCTTTCGGATAATTTTTCAAATCAATTTGTTTTTTGTACTCGCCAACAAATTGAGATAAACTTTCACTAAAAATTTTCTCTCCTAAAACATTTATTACCTTAATATTAACACTTTGCTTATCAATACAGGAAAATAAAATATTTACAATGTCAGAAGAAGGATTAGGATAAACTACCAAATTGTCAAGTAAACTGTTTTCCTGAACAGATGTTGTCCATACATTACCAAAATTCATTCTTATCATTGGTACTTTGCTAATCCAGTACCAATCGCCAAATCCTTGACTTCCTATATTACAACCATTATCTTGAATATAACAAGTGCTAGTCCAAGCGTCACCTGATACCCCAATTGCAGAAGTATCAATCGGATGTGCATAACCGCCAATAGCCGCCATATAAGTAATACCAGAAGAAAGACTAATGCCACCTGGAATTTCAAAAGTAACCCAATTAGCCGTATCACCAGATTGAATGGTGTGGTCGTCCGATTGTGTTAGCCAAATTTTAATATTACTAGATGCATCAATTTCAAAAACTGCTGCATATATTTTAGCCCCTGGAACAGAAATAGGAGAAACATAGGCAGAAATAGAAGTTAAATCATCTGTATCATACACGTCATAATAGGTGCCTAAAACCATTCCTCCAC
>DUAL01000332.1:0-1093 GCA_012960835.1 Flavobacteriales bacterium
AAACTCGGTGATAGATCGTTTGTAATTTTTTTGTGAATAATAACATTCTGCTAACCAATATTGACTATTGTCAGCCAATTTCATATCATTATTAGGATCAGATTTAACTATAGTAAAAAATCCTTTAATTGCCTCTTCATAATTTCCTTTGTGATAGTTACTCATGGCATCTATGTAGATTGCTTTGTATTCTACAGGACTTACTTTTGCGGATGAGCTAATTATACTCTTTTCTGATTTTAAATTATACATTTCTGAAAAGCTGTTAGTCAAAGTCACAATTTTATTTTCAATCATTACTAATTTTGCCAAAATTTCAAAATTAGTACTATCGGTCCGACCAGCATTATCCTCTAACAATTGAATTTTATTTTCATTTCTGTTAATTCGATTAATCAATGCTACATTTGATGAAACCATTGATTTAGTTAAGGAATCAGCAGCTTTAAGAGCATTAAACAAATTGGGTAAAAGAATATTAATATGAGTTTCAAGGGAATCAATCCTTACTCTTTCTCTTTTTAACTGTGCCTCGAGAGATTTTAATTCTCCTTGCGCAAACAAAGTTGTCATCAAAACTGTCAACGCAATAGTATTCTTAAGTAATTTTGTATTTTTCATAAATATCCTATCAAAATAATTATAAAAATGAATGATTAAATTGACCCCTCAATCGAAGGAATTTCAATAAGTTTTACCCCGCCTTGGATTATTCAGCTGAATCTACACCAACATTCATTATAATACCAACCATCATAAAGCATGACATTAAAAATGACCCGCCGGATGATATAAATGGAAGAGGAAGCCCTTTTACGGGAATCATTCCAACAGTCATTGCTATATTTACAAAGACATGAGCCATAAATAAAGAGGCAATCCCAATTAAAACCAAACCTGAGAAACGATCCTTAGATGAATACCCTAATTTTACCATTTTTAAGATCATCCATGTAAATACAAGTATTATCACCAAAATAAAAACAAATCCTAATTCTTCTCCAATGACGGAAAGGATAAAATCGGATTCCTGAACAGGTAAAAATTTCAGATGGGTTTGTGTTCCTTCCCCCCATCCTTTTCCAAAAGCACC
>DUAL01000332.1:1103-1631 GCA_012960835.1 Flavobacteriales bacterium
TGCAGTCTGGCTCTGAATAATTTGGTAAGCAGAACCTAAGGGATCTAACTCCGGATTAATTAATGCTAGAATCCGATTTTGTTGATAATCTTTCAATGAATTCCAGAGTATTGGGGCAAGGAGCCCTAGAAAAAGATTGCTAAAATATATCACAAGACCAAAAATCAATTTCGGCCTTTCTAAAAAGATTATAACAATCATAAGAACACCCCATACCGAAAATGAAAGTGCATGAAAAGCTGTCAAAACACTCAATAAAGGGGCAAGAAAAAGAAAAATATGATATGACCTTGCACCAGCCCAATAAAGCATTGGTAAAAGAGGCGTAAGAAGGACTAGAGCCGTTCCTAAATCTGGCTGTTTTAAAATGATCACAGCAGGAATTATTACCATTATTATAGGGAAGAAAAATGACAAAATGTTTTTCGAAAAATATATAATACGTTTTTTTCTTTCTAAAATTAGATAGTAAATTACTTTTAAAATTTTCCCAATGTATTCAGAGCTTTTCTGACGATTCTATTGTTT
>DUAL01000333.1:0-9027 GCA_012960835.1 Flavobacteriales bacterium
ATTGAGACGCATCGTGGGTGTCCATATAAATGCTCTTATTGTAACTCTCCCTCAAAGGAAAAGATTTATAAGGATGCAGGAGAAGTTTACTTTAGATTAAAAAATGTAGATGGTGTCAGAAGAGAACTACTACATTACAAAGAAAATTTTGGGGCCGAGTATTTCTATTTCTGGGCAGATACTTTTTTAGCTTTGTCTGATAAATATTTAGAAGAGTTTGCGGACATGTATAAGTCTGATATTAATTTACCCTTTTGGTGCCAAACTAGACCTGAAACTCTTACAGAAGAAAGGGTTTCTATCCTTAAAGAAATGGGAATCCACCGAATGGGACTTGGGCTTGAGCATGGGAATGAGGAATTTCGCGCTACTATGCTCGATAGAAAAGTATCTAGTGAAATAATTATAGAAGATTTAAAAATTCTTAATCATTTTGATGTGAAATATTCAGTTAATAATATTGTTGGGTTCCCTAATGAAACTAGGGAGTTGGCGATGGATACCATCAGAATAAATAGGCAAATTAATGCTGATACCCGAAATATGTATACATTCTCACCTTTTCACGGAACCCCATTAAGAGATATTGCTATACAACAAGGATTAATTGAAAAAGATACATTAGTAAAGTCCCTTTCTTCTCCGACGGTTCTAGATATGCCTCAATTTTCTGCAAGTGCCATTGGGGGTTTGAAGCGTTGTTTTGTTCCCTATGTACTTTTAGAAAAGGATCGCTGGCCTGAAATAAAAAAAGCAGAGAGTTTTACTGAGGAAGGAAATACGATTTGGGAAAGTTTAATGGCGGAGTGTCGGGCTCGTTTTTTTGACCACTTTTTGCCAGAGTTGGATGAATACTAATCCGATTCTTAAGAGTAAAAGGCGAATTTTTTATTTGACACAGTAGTTGAGGACTTGCTTGATGGCACTTTTCCAAATCGATCTTGAGGTAAGGGCAACAGCTTGAAAAAAACTTTTAAACTCAAAGGACAGCTCTTATTGCAAGTTGATATAATATAAATCTAAAATCACTCTCTATAGAGTAAATCATCAGAAACCACCGACAAAGGCTTTATCTCCTAACGCAGTCTTATTAATTTGGAATTAAATATCTAAGGTTATTTATTTTTTCTTCACTCCCTTTGAAATCCCAAAAAATTTTGTTGCCAGCTACTACCGTAGTTTTAAACTCGATACTTTTTTCTTGTAAATAGTTTTGGTAAGTAAGAACGGGGTTACCAGAGGCAATGATTGCAAAATGAGGACTGGCAAGCGCTACTGCTCTTCGATAGCTCTTGAACGTTGGGTTATGGGTATATTCATTAAGAAAAATATTTCCGCCGCTTAAATAAGTACCCGTGGATGCAACGCCATAATCAGTATAGGCTACTGAAATTTGCTGCGCCTCCAGAAACTCAATAACATCATGAATGGGATGCCTGGGAAGCTTAACAGCCTTAACCCCTTCAATGATGCCTATATTCTTAAAACTCTGATAATTGCCAATAAAATAAAAACTAACCCACACCGCCAGCACGATTGCTGGAAACCATTTAGCCTTTTCCTTAATTTTATCCACATAAATTCCAATCCAAAGTACAACAATGCCAAACAAAGGAAACAAATAGCGTGTTTCGGAGCCATGTTGGACAATGATGTTAGCAATACAAACCAAAATAGGTGTCAAGAGAATGATGTGAGTAGGTTCAAATTGCGTACCTCTTAACGTCACAATGTTTTTTAGAGGGATCCAGTTTTTAGAAATAAAGAAAGCAGTTGAAAAAAAGAAAATCGCTGCCAGAACTATAAATAGTAGGCAAAGAATAATCCAGTAAATGTTAATCGTATTAGAAACTAAATATTGCAGGTTGCTACCAACAGATAAGTCCATACCAAAAAGCGAGGGTCCCATCTTAGCAAATAAACCATAGGTGTGAGCAAGAAGTTTTATTGGTGAGAAATCTACATCATGTCCTTGCCCTCCTCGTGAAGTTTGACCCATTAAGATACTCGCAATGCGTGGAGATAGACCTACTAAAAAACCAGCTACACCCATGGCAGTTAAGTTTTTTGTTTCTGGTTGAACGTTGGTAGAGATATAAAACTTAGCATTCCGGAAAAAAAAGATTAGGTCTTTAGGGTTGACCAAAATTCGTAAAAAAATGAACCCCAAAAGTTGCATGGCAGCTTTATGAAATTCATTGATTTGAAGAATAGAATGACCTGCGATATCCAGTCCAAAACCACCAAAAATATAAGAAAAAATGACAGCAATAAAAAACAAAAAAATTATAAGGTCTAGCAGTTGACAAAAAATTTCCCTTTTATTTTTTTTATTCTTAAAAGAACCAATCAGCGTAGTGAGCGATATTTTTTCTCTTATCTGCACCCATTTGGGATGGGATAGGGCGTAAAGAATGCCAACCGACAATATAAAGATCAGAGAATAGGTATAAGTGTAAACGGCCAACCCCATAGTAAAAAACAAGAAGAAAATCACAACGCTATTAGTTGTCTTGGATAATTTTGCTTTTATGAAAAGCAAAATTATCAAGTTTCCTAAAAAGGCCGCTAGGATATGAGGCCAGGCATGTGCGCTCAACTCAGTGATAAAATATGGAGTAAAAAAAAGAAGTATAAAAACGAAGTAGGCTGTGCGGGGAATTAGAATCTTTGCAATAAGGTAAGTAGCCCAAAGGTATGACGCATAAAACAAAGTTCCTGGAAGACTATAGGCTAAAGTAGTTGGTCCTAAAAGCCAGATGAAGGGAGCACAGATAATTCCAAAAGTAATCCCAGTCGTTTGGCGGGGCGGGAGATAAAGAAAAAACTGGTCTCCATTTAGAAGGTCCAAAATATGGCTAGCCAATAACCCATCATCCGCGCCAAAGAAATAATCGCTGTTCAAAAAAATCGGGTATCGTAAAAGTACTAAAGCTAGAAATATAAGGAGGATGAAGAAAAAATGGTTTCTGAACTTACACAAGCTAATGAACTCAATGTTACTCATTTATACCTTTCGGTCGTGACGTGAATTTAATTCAGAACTTGTTTGCAGAAAAACTTTCGTAGTATAATGACATCATTTCGCGCGATTAAACTCACAACACAGTCTGAAAGGTGCGAGTGTTAAAATTCTACAAGATAAAGTTACAGTGAACAGTAAAGGTTATGCCTCAGCCATGTTCACCTATTCTGCAAAGCGTAAAAGGGTTTGGGGAGAAATTTGCAATTATCTAAACCGGCATTATATCCCTAAAGATTCTGCCGTTTTGGAGTTAGGTTCTGGGTATGGAGATTTTATTGGTCAGATCAAAACTCGCGAGAAGGTGGCCATAGAAGTCGAAGATATTCATGAGGAAAAGATGCAGTCATACCCTGATGTGAAAATGTTATTTGGTAGCGCTATGGACCTCTTGCCCACGCTGGGTAGAAGTCAATTTGACTTCGTTTTTGCCAGCAACTACTTTGAACACTTTGCCATAGAAGACATCCAAGCCCAACTAAGAGAGGTTACCGACGTATTGAAAAGTGGCGGCAAACTGGTCATTATTCAACCAAATTTTCAGCTGTGCCCAGAGAAATATTTTGACGATTGGACCCACAAAACTGTGTTTTCCCATGAAACGATGTTGGGTTTTTTAGAAATGAATGGCTTTCATGTCCAGCACTGCCAAAAAAGGTTTCTCCCGTTTTCTATGAAATCCCGGTTGCCTGGAAGCAAACTTCTGGTTCGCCTCTATCTGAATTCACCCATCAAACCACTTGCGGGTCAATTTTTGATGGTCGCTGAAAAAATAATATAGAAGGGCTACTCTCATTCAATAATTTAGGATAGATTTTTATCTATTGGTATCTTTTTTAAGTTTATAAATAACTAGATATATAAAGCAGCCTTATTACTTGGATTTATAAACTCAAATTAGAAGATCTAAAGTGTGGCTGGAAAAGAATGTCTCGTGTCAGAGAAAGAAATAACCGCTATTCAAAAAAATAAGGTAACGAAAAAATGCTAAAACTATGAATGCAAGTAATGATGTAAAAAAATATATTGCGTACTTGCGCAAACTAATGAGTTCAACGTTGCTAATTTAAAACTTTCGGTTGTTACCTAAATTCACTTCAGAGCTTGTTTGCAGAAAGTCTTTAAAGTATAATTTGGGTTTATAATTGTTCCTGTTTTTTTCATTCCATAAAACTACAAAATGTTGTGTTTCTTGAAAAACCCGTGATATCACTTCGCCCGATTAAATTCAGAACACGGTCTGAAAGGTGCGAGTGATGAAAAATGATACGGAACAAGGTGCAGTGGTTAGCTTTATTTGCCCTGTTCATAACGAAGAAGCTACGATTCCGATTTTCCTCAAACGTTTGCGCGAATCTATCGCGCATTTGAGAAACCGCTATGATTTCGAGCTCATTTTTGTAGATGACGGTTCTACCGATGGTACGATGGAACTGCTTAAAGAAGAGTGTGGTCGAGATGAGATGGTGCAACTCATCTCGCTTTCTAGAAATTTTGGTTACCACGCAGCAGCCCTGTCAGGCCTAAAATATTCTACAGGTATGGCTATGATGATTATTGCTGTAGACTGTGAAGATCCACCGGAACTAATCCCAAGTTTTATTGAGGGCTGGAATCAAGGTCATGATATTGTTTACGGTATCCGAGGTTGCCGGCCGGAACCCAGGTTAGCTCAGCTTGGTCGAGAATTGTTTTACCAGCTTATTCGACGTATTGCTGATAACGCCTTCGTTCCTTACATGGGTGAATTTGCAGTTTTCACAAGGAGAGTACGCGATGTGATTCTTGCTAATCAGTCTACTTTCCTGTTTATCCGTTCAGAAATGGCCTTCGCAGGATTCTCTCGACTGGCGATACCCTACAAATCACAGTTACGGGTTGGTGGTACGAGCCATTACAATCTATGGGGAATGGTTAAGTTTGCTATTAGCAATATTCTCACTTCCTCAACGTTCCCTCTGCGATTGGCGGTTTACGTCGGATCGCCGCTTTTCGTGCTCAACTGGTTGGTAATTATTTTCGGAGTAATAACTGGTGGGACGCCCCTGCCACTTTGGCTAATTGCCCTGAATATGAACTTCCTAGTCTTGGTAGCAGTTTTTATGGCTGTGTATTTGGCACGAATCTACAAGGACGGCATGAACAAACCGAGGTTCATCATCGACTGGGATAATTCTAGGTTACGTGAGCGTAAATGAGAAAATTGTATCCCCTTCATTCGAAGGTGTGTTAACTGAGAAAAAAGTTAAGTAACTTAATAGCTATTGAGAGCTTTTTTAATTTCAGGCAAAGATAGCATTAATTTTTCTAACTCTTCATCGCTTAATCGTTTTGTATTATTTGAATCATACTCTGGAAATATTTTATCAGAATTTTTGTTAATCATTTTTTTTGTGATAACGTAGTGACCAGGGAAGGTTTTAGTCTTAGCCATTTCTTCGCGAGTTATTAAAGTCTCATAACTTTTCTCTCCAGGCCTAACTCCAATAGTTTTTATTTTGCTTTTAGAGTGAAATATTTTTATTAAAACTTTTGCAAGGCTGATTGTTTTGGCTGCCGGAGATTTTTTTACAAATATGCTTCCGCCGCTTTTTAGCAATATAGATTTTTCAACCAAACCAATTGATTCATCTATTTTCATCAGAAACCTAGTCATATTTGGGTCGGTAACTGTTAGGTCCTTTTTTTGTAAAATTTGATTTACAAACAAGGGTATGACAGAACCTCTGGTGTATAATACGTTGCCATATCTAACACAATTAATATTAGTCTTTTCTGGACAATCGACACTAAATGCTAATTTTTCCATCAAAGCTTTGGTCATTCCCATTGCATTAATTGGATATACACTTTTGTCAGTGCTTAATAAGGTTAGGTTTTTAACTTTATTAGCGATTGCAGCATCGATTACATTTTTGCTTCCGATAATATTAGTTTTTATGTGCTCCCAAGTTGCATTTTCGCCAGAGGGAACTTGCTTTAAGGCTGCCGCATGAAATACTATCTCTACCCCCTTGCATGCCTCTGTGATTCTTGCTTTATCTCTAATATCTCCCAGAAAAAATTTAAGTTTCCTATTATTATAATTTAGAGCCATTCTGTGTTGTTTGCTCTCATCTCTGCTATAAATTCTAATTTCTGAATAAATTTTAGATTGTAAAAACTTTTTTACAACAGCATTTCCAAAGGACCCTGTTCCGCCAGTAACTAATAATATTTTTTTCATTTCGTATTTATATCAGCAATATTGCTTATAATAAATTGCATTAAATTGTACAATTTATGGAAAGACTTATTTGGGTTAATTTACTATAGATGAAATCCTTCTAAATGTGATATGCCTGCTTTTATAATTTTCACCCCAACTCTAAAAAAAATAAAAAAATTGTGAGCAAATTAGTGCTACTTCAAAAATAGCTTAAATAATTAGGTGAAAGATATCAAATGAACCTGCAACTATCTAGTCTAAAAACGATAATCTAATTTTCAAAATGTCTGCTGACTCAATACTAAGTATTGACTTTTGTGTTTTTTAAATGACCTCTTAGAAAATTAGCACTAATTACACGGATTCCTTGAGTGGGTTCAATGACAAGAACTTTAAGTCGGCTGGGAATAAGCATTAAGACAAGCTATTTGCGAACAATGTGAGCTTGTCGCAGTATTGTTATTGAATTGTTCCGTAAGTTTTCACACCTGATATTTAAAAGAGTTTTTGTTATGAAAATCATTTCTGCTGAATTTCTAACGGGAGCAGTATCTTGTAGACAGTACCCTGATTCCGAGTGCCCGGAGTTGGCATTTGTTGGCCGTTCTAATGTTGGAAAATCTTCTTTGATCAATTCTCTTCTAAATAGAAAAAAACTTGTTAAGACTAGCCAGACTCCTGGAAAGACTCAAGAGATTAATTTTTTTAAGATAAATAATGACTTTATTTTTGCGGATCTTCCCGGGTACGGATTTGCAAAAGTTCCACAATCGGTTCAAAAACGATGGAAAAAAATGATTGAAGATTATCTTCTCAGACGGAAAACTCTTTTGGCAGTTATTTTCATTATTGATCTAAGGCGCAATGCATCTCCTCTGGATCTCAGTTTGCAGCGATGGCTTGAGGCTTGTGGAGTTGAATATTTACTTGTGGGGACGAAAGTGGATAAGTTGTCTCAGTCAGAAATCAGTAAACAGCTAAGCAAATTGAACGTTGCTTATTTTCATGGGAGTGGAGATAAACTTCTTGCTTATTCAAGTAAAAGCAGCAGAGGAAGAAAAGAGCTTTGGAGTAAAATTGCCGCTAGAATAGAAGTTCACAGGAATAAAAAAATTCCATTAAGAGATTAAAAAAATGAGATTAAACGGGTTTTTGAGTAGGTAGTAATCGGATAGCCTTGAGTTATTTAGTGAAGAGATATACTCTTCTGATGAAAAATCTTAGCCTTTAAAAATTTTGTTGATTAATTTTAGAGGAACTTCCGCTTTCATATCACTAAGGATTTTAGCTCTTTTCAGATATGTGAATGCTTTGACTAAAAAACTGTCTAACCTAATTAGAATTTTTTTGCGCATGCTATCAAAGGGTCTTGCTCTGTAATCAGTAGGGCGGTCCGGATGTTTCCCTCTTTTTCGGTAAAGTAATATAATATTAGAGGTTTTCATGAAATATCCTTTGGGCAAGTGAGGGGTTTTGGGTGGTCGTGAAAAGTATGTTCCTCCGTTTTAAAAATAACACACCTGTTAAATATAGGGACAGTCGATACCTTGCACTCCATCATATTTTCATACCAAAACTCCAAATCGCCATTGTATTCGCTTTTCAAATTAGGATTTAGATAGATAAGAGTAAATTCAATTCCCTTTTCCAGTTTTTTTAGTTGAATGACTTTGAAGATCAGAATGAATATTTAGAAACCCCCCTTCCTATACTTCAGTCAGATTAGCACCATCTTCTTCTAATTCACCGGTTAAAAGGTTATTAATTTTTGTAATATGTTGTAGGAAATCTATAAAAGTAGTAGATTTTAAACTTTCAAAGACCTCGAGGGTACTTTTAGAATATTTTTTCTGATCGATCAGCGCTTTTTTTTCTTCATTATAATGGCAGTAGTGGGACCATTCAGAGGTGTCCTGAAATTCTTTAAGAAGATTTTCTGCGTAAGATTCATTTAAAAAATTATCAATCACCACATAGTGGAAAGGCCTTTTTTTATTAAAATCAGAAAAAAGTTTTTCTTTTTGGCTGTTTAAAAAAAGAAAAGTTTATAATGCTTGACCCAATCTGTCGGTCAGGCAGTTGACTCTGAGTCTCAAGTGGTGCTATTCCTATGCTTTGATAATTTTTAGGAACCAACTCTTTATTTATCTTCTCGTGACCTTTATTCTATCGGCAATTAAAAAAAGGCAATAGAGAAAACCTACTAAAGGCACTGACCCACTCCCCCTAGGGACTTATTATATAGCTCGAAGAAAAAAACGAAAAAACCGTATTATCAAGTATTGATTCCCACTGACATTGAAAAGTCAACTTTATGAGTGTCATTTAAAACCTAGAAATTCCAATTTTGGGCTAGTATAATCCGGCAAGCTGAACTTCTATCCTAATTGGATTAAATACCAATCTTGTTTTAAAACAATTTAAGGTATTTATAATCGCTTTTACCTTTTTTTGGTGCTAGTTAAGTAGTCTGCTCTGAGAAATTATTCTGAGTCCATGTCAAGGGTTTGGGATAATACTGTCATCTATAAATAATTTATTAGAAAAGGGAAAACTGTGACATGGTTGGTCAGAAAATAATAACTCATCTCTTAGCTCTTCTTTTAATTACCGCTGCATTATTAATCCTTAACTATCCAATTTTATTAAATGCAGATTTTTTTATGCAATTTGATGAGGTTGCACAAGCTGGCTTTACTCTAAACTTAATGAAGGGAAGTCCCTTTACTTTCTACTACCCATCTTCCGCACACTTTTCATATCATGGAATCCTTCATGGTCTTTTCGCCATTCCATT
>DUAL01000333.1:9095-9498 GCA_012960835.1 Flavobacteriales bacterium
CTATTTTATGCTGTCCATACATGGGGAACCTGTTGGATTTCAGGGAAGATTAATCCGAAGGCGCCTTTTTTGGTTGGCTTGCTAATGGTATTTTGTTCTCCTGTTATGTCTTTTATTGCTACGCATAACTGGTCTAATGCGGTCATTCTATTTTTAGGTAGTTTGAGTCTGGTACTTTTTGTTGAATGTTATTCTTCCAGTAATAAACTTGCCTTAAAGGTATTTTTTCTTTTTTTTACTCTGGGCTTATCAATCTACGCTTATACATATTCTATTATTTATGTCGCAACAATTTTATTTATTTTCATACTAACCTCCACATGGTGGGAAGAAGTTCGTCTACATTTCAAACTATCAAAAATTACATTTTGGTGGAAAAATTTAGACAGCAGAAAGTTGCGTT
>DUAL01000334.1:0-866 GCA_012960835.1 Flavobacteriales bacterium
GCCTTCAGAAAAGTAAATGCCATCCCTCCTCCAATTATAATAGAATCGGCATTTTGTATAAATTGATGGATCAATTCAAGTTTTTCTCCAATTTTTGCACCTCCCAAAATCAAAGTCAGTGGACGTTTTGGATTTCGGGTCACAGAATTCAGAAATTTTAATTCTTTTTCAATCAGAAAACCCATTCCTTTTTGGCTAAAATTATTAACTACGCCCACGTTGGACGCATGAGCACGATGAGCAGTACCAAAAGCATCATTTATGTATATTTCACCGTGTTTGGACAATAGATAGCTAAAACGTTTATCATTTTTTGTTTCATCATCATGGAATCGAAGGTTTTCCAACAAATGTACTTCACCTGGCTTTAATCCAAACGAAACATCTTTGGCATCGCTTGAAACACAATTATCTGAAAATTTAATAGGCATCTCCAAAAGCCCTGCCAGCGTTTCACCTATGGGCATTAAACTCATTGCAGGATTGATTTGTCCTCCTGGGCGGTCCAAATGGGATATAGAAGCTCCTTCGTTCAAACAATGTTTTATTGTAGGCAATGCAGCTCTAACCCTGAAATCATCAGAAACTTTTCCATTCTGAATAGGAACATTAAAATCCACACGAATAAGAACCCGTTTTAATTTTAAATCAAATAATGTAAGTATTTTCAACAAGCGAACTATTTTCCCTGGCTTAAATCTTTCTTCTTTTCCAGTTTCGGAGTACTGCAACTAATTGCAAAAACTGATTGAAATCCCTTCTCCTTTAACATGACGGCACACGCAGACATGGTAGATCCTGTTGTTAAAACATCATCAATAATCCCGATTGTTATTCCTTTCATCGGCTTCTTTACTTCAAACGCT
>DUAL01000334.1:983-1627 GCA_012960835.1 Flavobacteriales bacterium
ATAGACGATAATCCCTGCGCAATCCATTTTGCCTGATTATATCCCCGCTCTCTTTTTTTAACAGAATGAAGTGGAACCGGAATTAAGAAATCCAAATCTCCAACCTGATCCAAAGGTAACATGTTTCCTAAATGATGTCCTAGCTCCCATCCTAATGTAGCCCTTTCTTCATATTTTAATGAATGTATTACCCGTTGAATTTGATCATTAAAATACCATCCCGAATAAACTCCGTCCAACCCTTCAGAGTGAGAAAGTTTTTCGACCCAGTTACCCAAATTTGTTTTTTCAAAACTCATGAGGCACTGGGGACAAACACTATTAATCGATCTGAAGATTCCTTTATTACATACCAGGCATTGGTTCGGAAAAAAAATATCCAAGAAAAAATGACGATAATCAAAAATTGACAAACTCACGTTAAACCTATTCACCTTATAATGACTGGAAAAATTAATTGCATTATCTACACTATTCAAATATTTTCTAAATGAAAATCTCCTGTTTTTTAATTCAACCTATTCTCTTAATTTATACCAATGCCACCCAGAAAAATAACACAAAAAAAACGCATTGACTTCCAGGATCTCATGCTCTATAGAGTCCACGAAATCCTATTGGTAGCCAGTCCGTATGATGCGTTT
>DUAL01000335.1 GCA_012960835.1 Flavobacteriales bacterium
TCGACAGGTTTGAGGAGTTTTTTGATTGGTTAGAAAAAACTAAAAATAAAACTACTTTTATCAATTCTGCTAAAATTATCCTTTGGAATATTGACAAGCACTATCTGCAAGATTTAGCAAAAAACAATATCAATATTGCCCCTACTCTATTTGTAGAAAAAGGAGATGAAATTACACTTCATCAATTATTTGAAAAAACAAAATGGAGGGAGGTGGTAATAAAACCAGCCATTTCAGGAGCTGCACTCCATACATACAGAATTACGCCTAGTAATTGTTCGGAATTTGAAGATTTATTTCAGCAGCTCATACAAAAGGAATGTATGCTTTTTTAAGAATTTTTAGAAAATATTATTTCAAATGGAGAGATTTCACTAATTATGATTGGCGGAAAATTTACTCATGCCGTAAAAAAGATTGCTAAAAAGGGAGATTTCCGTGTGCAGGATGACCATGGAGGAAAAGTGGAAAAATACACGCCAAATAAAGAAGAAATCACTTTTGCAGAAAACTGCTTAAAAGCTAGCCCTTACACTCCTGTTTATGCCAGAGTAGATATAGTTTATGACAATAACAATCAACCTTCTTTGAGTGAATTAGAACTGATTGAACCTGAATTATGGTTTAGAAATTATCCAAAAGCTGCTGAGTTTTTGGCAGTGGAGATTGAAAAATTATTTTGCCGATAAAAGGTAAATATCAAACTCAATTTCATCTAGTATAAGTTTGTCCCCTAAATCCTTAAAAAAGTTGCCAGAATTATATACGATATCCCATTTAGTACGGTCAATTTTAATTTTTGCAGCAGCAAAAAACTCAACTTTATTAATGTTTACTTCTGCATCAAAAGTGATGGAATGGGTGATTCCTTTAATGGTCAAGTCTGCAATAATTTTATAATTATGCTCAGTACCTTTAATTGCTTTTGTGATTGTAATAGTTGCTAATGGAAATTTTTCCACATCAAAAAAGTCATCTGACTTTAAATGTCCTTCTAAATTTGCTTTCCATTTACCTTCTTGATCAGTATTTTCAATAGAAGTCATATCGATACTAATTTGACCCCCAACCAAAGTGCCATGTTCAATCATTAATACTCCTTTTTGGATGTTTATAATCCCTACATGTCCCTCTGTGATTTTAGAGCCCATCCATTTTACGGTTGATTTTTCAGCATCTACTCTAACATGATCGGTGTGTGGCTTTGTAGCCATTGCAAAAAGGGTAAGAATACTTAATGCGCATAAGAAAAATATTTTCTTCATAATTATTGTTTTTTAGTTTGCTCAAAAATACATAATTTTACATCATAAACTAAAATAATGATAGAGATAAAAAAATTTACTTTTGATGATTCTGAGTTAATGCAAATTGCGCATCAAATTAGGTATGAAGTATTTGTTATAGGACAAAATTGTCCTGCTGATTTAGAATATGAATTTGAGGAGGAATCCATCCACTTTTTAGTTTTTGATAATGGAACTCCTTATGCCACTGCACGCCACCGCAAAACAGAAAAAGGATACAAATTAGAACGATTTGCTGTATTGGAAAGTAAAAGAGGGAAAGGCTATGGAAGGCATGTGCTTATAGCAATATTAGATGATTTGAAAGATTTTAAGGGCAAAATTTATATGCATGCACAAAAGCAAGTATTGCCTTTTTATGAAAAATTAGGTTTTGTTAAAGAAGGAGAGATTTTTGAAGAAGCAGCTATTATGCACTACAAAATGACTCTAAAAAAATAACTAATGACTAGCCACAGAAGACTCCACTTCTGTCGTCCATCCATGATTATCCGCTATTTTACCATGCTGAATAGCTGTTAAATTTGCTTTAAGCTTTCTGGCGTAACTATCTACTTGTTTTGGGAATTGCATTTTATTTTCGTCCAAAGTGATAGAACCAATAAAAATAACAGAAACTGCTGTTCCTGTTCCGAATGCTTCTTTTAATCTTCCATTTTGGTGCGCTTCTTTTAGCTCACTTATACTAATAGCCCTTTCTTCCACTTCAATACCCATATCTTTGGCCAATTGCACTACACTATCTCTTGTTATTCCACCCAAAATAGTGTCTGAGAGTTTTGGTGTAATGAGTGTATCATCAATTCTAATCCAGACATTCATGGTGCCTGCCTCTTCCAAGTACTCATGATTTTCTGCATCTGTCCAAATAATTTGACTAAATCCCTTTTCTCTAGCTAGTTTGGTAGCATAAAATGAAGCAGCATAATTTCCAGCTGCTTTCACTGCACCTGTTCCACCTTTAACTGCTCTTGTATATTTTTGCTCAATTTTTACTTGCATATCACCCTCATAATAAGTTGTAGTTGGTGAACAGATTATCATAAAAGTATATTCATCTGAAATGGTAGCCTTAATACATTGCCCAGAAGCAAAAATAAACGGACGAATATAAAGGGAAAAATTATCTCCTTGCTTTACCCATTCGGAATCCAAATTAAGAATTTCATGCAATCCATCCATAAAAATCTCTTTTGGGATTTCGGGGATACAAAGGCGCTTGGCCGATTTATTCAATCGATTAAAATTATCTTCTTCACGAAAAAGTAGCACTTTCCCTTGATCTGTTTTAAATGCCTTCATACCTTCAAAAACCGATTGCCCGTAATGAAAAACTTGCGTTCCTGGCATCATTGGTAAGGGCTGATATGACATAATTTCTGCCTCTCCCCATTTTCCATCTTTGTGTTTGCAAATAAGCATATGATCGGAAAAAGTTGCTCCAAATTTAAGATTGTTAAAATCTATTTCTTGAATATTGGAATGTCCTTTTTGAGTAATTTTCATGGATAATAATACTTAAATTTTTAGAGAGCGAATTTAATAAAAAAGGGGAGCAAATTGCTCCCCTTTCCCTAAAACATGTAAACTGAATTTAAGTTTTATCTTTTATCAGATTACTTAACTACAACTATGCGTTCTGTGCTTAGCATATTTCCACTGTTATCTTTAATAGAAACTAGGTACTGACCACTATTTAAATCGATATTTTTAAGAATTAAATGATTTCCAGCAGTGAAATTCATTTCGCCTGATTGGTAAACTTTAACTCCTAGTATGTTATAAATATCCATACTAATAACTGCACCTTTTTCCAAGGTTACAGGAACATACATCATATTATTTACAGGGTTAGGATAAATATTTTCCATTGCAAATCCATTGTTGTTTTCAATACTTGAAGTCATTGAAACTTCAAACTGAATGGTTTCATCAAAATAGAACATTTGGTCACTTACACGGAAAACAGTTATATAAGGAGCTGTTCTTACCGCACTTACATCCGGAGTCCAGGAGAAAGTTCCTTCAATTTCGTTACCATTTCCTGTTGGCAAAACATTCAATGTAGAAGGAGCAGTTGTTAAATCGAAAGCCTCCCCAAAGCCAATCATATCTACCACATCATTTACATCAGCATCAGATGCTAAAAGGTGAAGCTGGTAATTTTGACCAGGGCTAAGTACCACATAAGGATATCCTCCAGAATTGGTTGGCACCGATTGCATATTAGAAATTTGAGGCATTGAATTAGAAGTGTCTGGGATAACAATAAATTGCATATCTCTTATCATTGAACCAATATTTACTCCATTTCTAAATTCTTCAATTACAAAGGAAGCAACAAAGTGTCCTACCATATTTGCACTCCAAGTAAGGGCGCCTGTAACGGAATCCAAAGAAAATACAGCAGCAGAATCAGAATAGGCAGAATCAGAAAGGAACTCATACCCACTTACTGTACCATTTAAAGATAATGGAACATCTAGATGCCATGCAAGTGAATCTCCATCTGGATCTAACGGAAGCGGATTATATTGCCATAGCGTATGTGCTGGCAAATAAGCAACTGGAGGAGTAGTATAAGAAGGTGAAGAATTTGGATTCAAACTATCAACCGTAAGGAAAGTAGATAACTTCATACTCTCGCTAAGCGGGTTAGACATATTGATAATCGCTCCATTTCTACAGCACTCGTCCCAGCTAATTGCATAATAGCCATCTCCAGGCATTGTAATGGTATCAATAAAGGTATATACCTCAACACCATAAACCGTTATAACAGATGGCATCAGACCGCCTGAAGTTGTATCATAATTTACAGAAGAAGTAAATAATGAAATCCAAGCACCACTTGTATCTTGCTCAAAGACATTAAAGACAGCAACAAGTCCCATTGGAACACCGATAGTGTCTCTATAAGCAGTAAGCTCAATTTGATAATCGTAACCACCAATATTAGTAGCCACAATTTGCCCACCCATTAGGTGAGTTGCGTAAGTTGAAACAGCCATTGCTGAAACAAAAAACAGTGTAATTAGTTTTTTCATGATTTTAAATTTAAAGTTAATATTTGGTTTTTTAATTTGATACGACAAATTTGATAAGAAAATACACTCCAAACAACAAAAAGCAAATAAAATGTGATTTCATCTTATGTGTTCAAAATTATATATTTATAACTATCTATCTGAAATGATTGTAATATTTCTTACTTTTCAGAACAAATTTTTAGAAAGGATCTAAGAAATAAATCCTTAAATATTATATTTGAAAATCTAAAAATACATAAATTTTTGAAAAAACAACTCATCATTACCAAAGATGGTTCGCATTCTCTTTTTGTTCCAGGACTTAATGAAACTTATCATTCCAAAAATGGCGCCATTACAGAAGCCATGCATGTTTTTATTAGAAACGGACTTCACTTCAACCAAAAACAGAATTTGAATATCTTAGAAATTGGTTTTGGTACAGGATTAAACGCCCTTCTTACATTGGAAAATCTGGGAAATAAAAAGGTGCATTACACCACTTTAGAACCATTTCCTATTGCAGAGGAGATTTATAATAAACTAAACTTCCATACTTTTACAAAATCAGATGAAGAATTTTTCTTAAGCCTACATAACTGTGAGTGGGAAAGAGAGATAAAACTATCCACTAATTTTACTTTTTTCAAAACAAATAATAAGCTAAAAAACTTCAATGACGGAAAATTTGATATTATTTACTTTGATGCTTTCGCTCCTGAAAAACAAGCAGAAATGTGGACTAAAACAGTTTTTGAAAAAATGTATTGCTTACTGAATGAAAATGGGTTTTTAGTCACTTATTGTGCAAAGGGAGTTGTAAAACGAACTTTAAAATCAGTGAGATTTGAAGTAGAAAGTTTGGAAGGTCCTCCTGGAAAAAGAGAAATGATAAGGGCTAATAAAAAATAGCGTCCAAGACGCTTTTAATCCCTTTGTAAGCACAAAAGAAAACCACAGGGAAAATCAGCAATGCGATTACTATAATGGTATAACTGCCGTGCTGCACATTATTAAAACCAATATACAAAAGGTTGGCATCTACCAGAATAGTTAAAGAGGTAGCCGAAAGCCAAATCAGTCCTTTTATGAGTTTATCTTTATCCATTGTAATTATCTACTGCTTTACGCACCGAGCCATATTGGGATAAAAGTTGTTCCGCTTTCTGGTAAGAAACTCCTGTTTCTTGCATTATCATTTTCGCTCCTCTATCAACCAATTTGTTGTTAGATAGTTGCATATCCACCATTTTGTTTCCTTTTACTTTTCCTAATTTTACCATCACGGTTGTGGAAATCATATTCAGCACCAGTTTTTGAGCTGTACCGGCTTTCATTCTGGTGCTTCCTGTTACAAATTCCGGCCCAACAATTACCTCAATAGGAAAATCAGCCACTTTGGATAAAGGACTATGCTGATTACAAACAATGCAAGCGGTAGTTATATTTTGTTTTTGACAATGCGCTAAAGCACCAATTACATAAGGAGTAGTGCCAGAAGCGGCTATGCCAATTACCACATCTTTTTCATTTATTTTTTGAGATTGCAAATCTTCCCAGCCCAACATTTTATCATCCTCTGCAAATTCCACTGCCTTTCGGATTGCCTTATCCCCTCCTGCCATCAGCCCAACTACCAAGCCATGCTCTACTCCAAAAGTGGGCGGACATTCAGAAGCATCTACAATTCCTAATCTTCCAGAAGTTCCAGCACCAATATAAAACAATCGCCCCTCTTTTTTCATTTTTGAGACAATTGCATTTACCAATTTCTCTATTTGTGGAATTTGTTTTTCAACTGTATTGGCAATCGTTTTGTCTTCCTTATTGATGTTTTGGAGTAAATCAGCAGTGCTCATTTGCTCTAAGGAGTCATAATAGGAATCAGATTCAGTTGTTTTGTTCATTTAGTAAATAGACGGAAATTTTGCAGGATTTACTTCATGCATCATGGCATATACTTTTTCAAATACATCTTCTGCTGATGGCTTGGAAAAATAATCACCATCTTTTCCATAGGCTGGCCTGTGCGCTTTGGCAGCCAAAGTTTGCGGCTCAGAATCTAAATGATTATAAGCGTTCTGCTCTTCCACAATTTTTTGCATAATATATGCAGAAGCTCCTCCTGGCACATCCTCATCAACCACAAGCAAACGATTTGTCTTTTTTACACTCTCTACTATATCATGGCTCAAATCAAAAGGAACCAAAGTTTGCGTATCAATCACTTCAATATTAATACCCATATCAGATAATAAATCGGCAGCAGCAGTAACTATTTTCCAGGTTGAGCCATAAGAAACCACTGTTACATCTGTTCCTTCTCTTGTAGTTTCCACCTTACCCAATGGAACACGGAATTCTCCCATATTATTAGGTAGCTTTTCTTTTGCCCGGTATCCATTTAAGCACTCTATTACCATAGCTGGCTCATTTGCCGCCATCAAAGTATTGTAAAATCCAGCAGCTTTTGTCATGTTTCTAGGCACACATAAATTCACTCCTCTTGTTCCACTAATAATCATTCCCATTGGAGAACCCGAATGCCAAATTCCTTCTAATCTGTGTCCTCTTGTCCGGATAATTACAGGTGCAATTTGTCCGCCATGCGTTCTGTAATGCAAGGATGCGATATCATCTGCCATTGTTTGAAAAGCATACAACAGATAATCCAAATACTGCATTTCAGCAATAGGACGCAAACCCCTTAATGACATACCAATACCTTGCCCTAAAATGGTGGTTTCACGGATTCCTGTATCGGCTACTCTTGTTTCACCAAATTTTGCCTGCAAGCCCTCAACTCCCTGATTCACCCCACCAATTTTTCCAACATCTTCACCAAAAATCATGGCTTCTGGAATATTTGCAAACATTTGATGAAAATTATCTCTTAAAATAATTCTAGCATCCACACGCTCTACATCTGTGTCATAAGTTGGCAAAACTTCTTGTACCTTGCGTGCGGAAGTAGCCGTTTCATTATAAAGTTTGCTATTATATCTTTGCTTGTTTTCTGTATTTAATTTGGTAATAAATTGGGGAAGTTGAGATTTTTCAGCCATCTCTTCTTTTGCAATTTTCGCCATTACTTTTCTAGCAACCGATAAATAATCTCTTCTAAAAATCCCAAACATTGCAGTTTGTTTCAAATCCGTTATCCAACTTTCTAATTCTGGAATATTTGCTTTTTCTTTTAAAGAGGTTAGAATTTCTAAAACTTCAATTAATTCCGCTTTTAATGGTGCTTGATAAGCTTTCCAAGCTTCTTTCTTTTCTTCCTTAACAAAGACCTTTACTTCAGACAATATAGCATCTAATTCCTCTTTTGTTGCAATTTTACTTTCTACAATCCACTCTCTAAATTTTTTGATGCAATCAAAATCTTCCTCCCATTGCAATCGTTTTTTGCTTTTATATCTTTCGTGAGAACCAGAAGTAGAATGCCCTGTTGGTTGCGTCATTTCTACTACATGAATAATACATGGAATATGCTTTTCTCGAGCTAGTTTTTCGGCCTTTTCATAAGTGTCAATAAGGGCAGGATAATCCCAACCTTTCACTTTCATTATCTCAAAGCCTTCTCCTTTTTCATCTCTTTGGAATCCTTTCAATATTTCTGACACATCTGATTTTGTCATTTGCACATCATTGGCAACTGATATGCCATAGCCATCATCCCAAATAGAAATAACTACCGGAACTTGCAATACACCAATGGCATTTACTGCTTCAAAAAAATGCCCTTCTGCACAAGAGGAATTGCCAATAGTGGCATAAGCTACTTCATTACCTCCATTGGTAAATTTGGGTTTGTTTTTAGCTAATGTTGCATTTTCTCTGTAAACTTTAGATGCTTGTGCCAAACCAACCAATCGTGGGAATTGTGAAGTAAGGCAAGCCATATCAGAAGTAGAATTTGTTTGCGCCATTAAGTTTTTCCAGCTTCCATCCTCATTCAAAAATCGTGTTCCAAAATGATTCATCATTTGACGAGAGCCAGAACTAGGTTCGGCCGAAAGATCAGGATTTCCGTATAAATGGGAAAACATTTGCCTTGTTGTACATTGTCCTAAAGCCATCATTAGAGTTTGATCTCGGTAATATCCAGCACGAAAATCTCCATTTCTAAACACTTTTGATAAAGCAATTTGAGCTAATTCCTTGCCATCCCCAAATATCCCAAAACTACCCTTTCCCGAGAGCACATCACGCCTGCCAAGCAAGCTTGCCTCACGGGATTCACTCACCAATCTGTAATCAGATAATATTGTATTTTTGAAATCATTTATTGTCAACATCTTCTTTGTCTGTTCTTTCATGATCATATTTCAATATTTAAAAAATCGGAAGGCAAAAATACTCAATAATTTCGATATAATTTAGCTTTTTTAGCTTTGAAAAAATGCTATTAAATAAATCTGATTCATTAATTGTAGTTTAGAAAAAGATATCTATATTTGCAACCCTTATTAATGAGGACTAATCACGAGATGGTTTAACCAAATAAAAAAAGAAAATGTCAACAAGAATTAGACTACAAAGACACGGAAAAAAAGGAAAACCGTTTTATCATATTGTAGTGGCCGACCAACGGTCAAAAAGAGATGGAAAGCTAATTGAAAAATTAGGAATCTACAACCCAAACACAAATCCTGCAACTATTGAAATTAATTTTGATGGTGCTGTAAATTGGATGCTTAAAGGCGCTCAACCATCAGATACGGCAAGAGCAATTTTATCTTACAAAGGGGTAATGATGAAAAAACACTTACTGGTAGGGGTTGCAAAAGGTGCTTTTGATCAGGCGGAAGCTGAAAAGAGATTTGAAAGCTGGATGAGTGGTAAAGAAAAGAAAATTGCTGATAAAATAGCTGGCTTGAATAAGGTAAAAATTGATACTGCTAAGGAAAAATTGAAAGCTGAAAAAGCAGTGAAGGAAGAAAAAGCAAAAGCAATTGCACTTAAAAATTCTCAATTGAAAGAAGAAGTAGAAACAGCAGCAGCTGATGCTGAAAATACGGAGGAAACGAAAGCAGAAGAAGCTACTGAGGATGATGTTGAGGAAACGAAAGCAGAAGAAACTACAACTGAAGAAGTAGTAGAGGAATCATCTGAAGAAAAAGAGGCAGAAGAAACTACTG
>DUAL01000336.1 GCA_012960835.1 Flavobacteriales bacterium
TGCACGAACCACTTATATTTTAGCCCAAAATGAATTTCTATACCCTACTCCAAATATTTCAAACATTAATTTAAGTGTCGTTAATCCAAGCCCCTACTCAACAATTGATATTTCGGCATATATAACTTCACCAACTGCCGCTTTACCTACAGCATTTCTTGGCTATAGGAATAGCCCTGCCGAGATGTTTACCAAAGTACCTATGATTGATCAAGGCGGGGGGACTTTCAGTGCAACAATAAATCTTGGAGCATCTGATGTGCAGTATTATATTTATGCTGAAAATTCAGGAGCAGGAATATTCTCTCCAGTAAGGGCAGAACATGAATTTTATATCATTTCGGTAACAGGTAATTTGGTGATAAACGAATTAATGCCCTTAAATACCTTAACTGTTGCTGACCAAGACGGAGAATATGACGATTGGATTGAACTACATAATAATACAAACTCTGATATACCGCTATTGGGCTTTTATTTATCAGATAATAATAACAATTTGAAATGGGCTTTCCCTGATACTTTTATAGTGGCGAATGGCTATCTCATTATTTGGGCAGATGAAAATGGCTCGGAAACAGGCTTACATGCCAACTTCAAATTAAGTGGCTCTGGCGAGCAATTGGCGCTTTACGATTCTACTTATGCAATGGTGGTAGA
Source organism: Flavobacteriales bacterium (assembly GCA_012960835.1). Taxonomy (GTDB): domain Bacteria; phylum Bacteroidota; class Bacteroidia; order Flavobacteriales; family BACL11; genus DUAL01. Next base: position 661 of record DUAL01000336.1, read on the forward strand.
TGAAGTGATATTTGGTGCTATCCCTTTTGATATGGGCTATGCAAGAGTGCCCAACGGAACTGGCCCTTTTGTTATTCAGAATGCCACTTTTAATCAGCATAACGAAACTTCTGTTTCTGTTTTTGAAAATAATGCAAAACACGGATTTTCTCTTTTCCCAAATCCTGCGACTAATCTCATTTTCCTAAAAGGCGATATTTCTGCAATTGAAAAAATAGAAGTTTTTAATATCTTTGGGCAAAAAGTTTTAAGCCAATACAATATAAACAAAATCAATATTTCGAATTTAAAAAGTGGCATGTATTTTATTAAAATAAACAGTAATCAAACATTAAAATTTATCAAACAATGAAAAAAATTTTATCTATCACCATTTTTACTTTAAGCAGTATTTTTTGCTTTTCACAAGCCACTGGCACTGCCTCTGTTTTTCAATTGGCATCCATCAGCAATACTACTTACTTGATTGATACAATTGGAAACACCTATAATTCTTGGCAATGCTCGGCAAATGCAGCAAGTACTGCTTATCTTCTAAAGGATGGAAGTATAATGCGTCCTTACAGAGTTTCAAATCCTAGCATGAATGGAGGAGCGGTGGGTGGAGGAATACAAATAATAGATTGGAACAATAATATATTATGGGATTATTTGTGGTCAAGTCCCAATCATCAGCAGCACCATGAATGCATTCCTATTCAGCAGCCTAATGGGACTTACACTGCCCTTTTAATTGCTTGGGAAAGATTTGATGCGGCAACTGTACAACAAGCAGGTGGAGTAAATGCGGAAATGTGGCCTACCGAAATTGTAGAGATTGAACCCTTAGGCACAAGTGGTGGAAATGTAGTTTGGGAGTGGCATGCTTTTGATCATCTTTGTCAGGATGATGACCCATCACTGAACAATTATTATAGTTCCTGTTCTCAACATCCAGAGCTTTTTGATATCGGGCTTTTTACTGGGGGTGGGGGAGGCCCTCAAGGTGGTGGTGATTGGATCCATGCAAACGGAATGGATTATAGTCCTCAATTAGATCAAATAGTTTTTAGTTCTCACTTTTTACACGAAATTTATATTATTGATAGAAGCACAACAACAACAGAAGCGGCAACTCATGCTGGAGGAAATGCAGGAAAAGGTGGCGATATATTATATAGATGGGGGAATCCAAGCAACTATGGAGCAAATGGAATTAGGGAATTATACACAGTGCATGGCGCAAATTTTATTGATGAAGGATATCCTGGTGAGGGGAATTTGATGTGTTTTGATAATCAGGCAACTTCTAATGGAGGAAGCGGAGATTCTAGAGTTGTTGAACTGCAATCACCACTAAATAATTACAATTATACCTCCCCTTGGAATCAATCTCCTTTATGGACATATTCCGATCCTGGAAATTTTTATGCCAATCATTTGTCAGGGGCATTTAGAACAAAGAAAGAAACAACAGTTGCTACTTTGGGCACCTCCACTTATTGGAGAGAAGTAGATATGCAAGGAAATATTTTATATGAATACAACCATGTATCTGGAGGAGGTGGCGGTGGCAATAATATGGCAAAAACTGCTATTTATGAGTTGGATTATCCAGGGCTTATTGGGGTAGTTTCCTCTATAAAAAATCAAAACACTCAATTTGAATTGGATGTTTATCCTAACCCCTCAAATGGGAAAGTAAATGTACTTTTACCTTCTACTACAACTTTGCCTGTGGAAGTAGAAATTTATGATGTAATGGGTAAAAAAGTAAGCACACATACTGCTACTAAAAAATCATTTTCCTTAGAAATAAATTCGCTTGAAAAAGGTATTTATTTCATAAAAGCAAATACTACTGATTACAACATCACCAAAAAACTGATTGTAAAATGAGAAAATTATTTCTAGCTACACTAATTTTATTTTCTACAATTACCTTTGCTCAAACCCCTTCAGTAAGTGCACTTTCATTTAGTTTAGATAATTATGGCCTTTATAATAATTGGCATAACCAAAGTGATACTTTTTTTGTAGTCCCTATTAGAATGGATTCCTTTGTTTCCGGGGTTGATTCATTTGCATTTAATGTTACTTATGATGATGCTTTACTTACGCCTATAATGAATCTTACAGCAATTAATGGTCCAGGATTTATTTTACTTATGAATTATCTAGGAGGAGCTGAATTTGCAATAGTAGATGGTGGAGTTATTCATACAGATACTTTTGATTTAATGATGGGAAATACGAATAAAATGCTAAGCATTTCTTTCAAAGCGCAAAATGCGTTTACACAAGGAATGTACAACAATTGTGGGGGCACGCTTATGTATGTGGCCTTCAAAAGAAATAATGTTTGTAGTGGAGGAACTTTTAACCTCAATTTTATAAATGGTTTGATTGGAACAGTTTATATCAACCCAATGCAAACGAATACTTTTCTATTGAGCGGAGCGCAAAATTATAGTGCGGACAATAATACACTCATTGCTTATAACGGACAAATAAGCAAACAAGCAATGGAAGCAACTATTGCTCAAAACGGAATAACTTTTGAATCTACTGTAAATTTTGGAGTTGCTCCTTATGCCTTTTTGTGGAATACAGGAGAAATAACCCAAAACATAAATCCTACAGGGCAAGGAGGTCCTCCTTGGTATGTAGTGGTTACGGATGTTAATGGCTGCACGGATACTTCCAATTATTTAATTGCTATTGCAACATCTGAAATAGAATTGCAAAATCCTAACAAAAAAATTATTTCTGTCTTTGATATTTACGGAAGAAAGATTAAAATTTCTACCCAGCCTCTTGTGTATATTTATGATGATGGTACAATTGAGAAAAAACAAATTCTAGAATGAAAAAATTAATCCTTATCGCATTTGTTCTGCCACTCTTAATTAAGGCGCAAGTTCAACTTTTACCATCTATTGGTATTGGCAGTTTACCCAATGATTCCGATTCTGTTTGTGCCATAATTCCAAGAGCACAAGGGAATCCTTGGATAGCTGTAAATCCTGGCGACACCATGGCGGATTTTACCCTTTATGATATTAGTGGAAATGCCGTAACGCTATCTTCTGTACTTAATACGGGCAAAAGAGTATTGATGGTCGCTGGAAGTTATACTTGTCCTATTTTCCGTAATCATATGCCAGATTTAAATGCGGTTGCTGCTCAATTCGGAAACCAGATTGAATGTTTTGCTGTGTATGAAGTTGAAGCACATCCTACTGGAAGTGCACAACCTAGCAGTGGAAATCTTAATCCCTCAAATCCTCCTTATAATCAACCAAACACATATGGCGAAAGAAAATCAAACCTTCAGGATCTATTAAATGGCGCTAATGGGCCTCCAGCTGGAAATTATATTCCTGTTCCTGTAAGTGTTCCTATTTATATTGACGGACCTTGTAATGAATGGTGGCAATATTATAATGGTCCGAATAACGCATATCTGATTGATACAAATGGAGTGCTTTTTGCATACCATAATTGGTTTAATAATTCTAATCCTCCAAACGGGCAATCACCCAATATTTGGTGCGATATTGATAGCTTGTTAGGAGTGAATTCAGGTGGGTGTTCACAAGTTACAAGCTTAAATGGCACTTTCGATTTTCAACTAAAGAGCACTTCAACCGTTACCTCTTTTGGAAATCCAGGAGATATTATTGATATCTTTGGAGAACTCATCAATACAAGCAATGATGGAGTCCAAGTGAATATTGAAAGAATAATGAATAATCTACCATCTAATAGTTGGGAGAGTTCTATGTGCGTTACTTTTTGCCTTCCGGCAAGCCAAGATACAACCTCAGCTATAATAGCCGCTAATGATACCATTGATTTTTCATTCCATTTTTTTACTGACCCAGTAATGGTTGGACCTGATACCGGCAGAGCAAGAGTGCGATTTACCAATGCGAATGGAAGTCAGCAAGCCATTATGCAGCCCTATAAAGGGATAACTAACGCAAACTCTACTAGCTTGAATGAAAATTATTCTGAAATCTTAATTTATCCTAATCCATCAAATGGAAATATCAATATTGAATCCGATTTTAAGGAAAATTCTATAATCCAAATTACTGATTTGTTAGGCAATTCTATTAAAACAATACAAGTGTCAAAAGGGCTTAATAAAATACAGATAAAAAACTTGCCTTCTACTTTTTACTTTATAAAAATTAATGAAAAAGTTTGTGAGAAGATTGTGGTAAGATAAATTTTATAATTTAAGTTGTATTTTCGCCTTTATGAAGAAGGTAAAATTCATCCTACGATATTTCAAATATTTATTTGTTGCAAAAGGAAAACACTCTGCACAAGCTCCTTTTCTGTATAACTTTATTACCAAAGTGTTAAATGCAAAAAAGGTGGATGAGAATTGCAAAAAAATTGAAGCTTTAAGAAAAGAACTTTGCAATTCAGAACAAATTATTCAAATTACTGATCTTGGAGCTGGAAGTAGCATCAATCATTCTCAAAAAAGGAAGGTAAAAGATATCGCCAAAAATTCTGCTAAAAATGCAAAATTCGGACAACTACTTTATCGAATTTGTAAATTTTACAAACCTAAAAATATTATTGAACTAGGAACTTCACTGGGAATTAGCACATGCTATTTGGCAAAGGCAAATTCGGATGCTAATATTTTTACAATGGAGGGCTGCCCGGAAACTGCTGCTATTGCAAGTCGTAATTTCAAAAAATTAGACATTGAGAATATTTCTATTACCCTTGGGGATTTTAACAATACTCTAACTTCCAAATTAGAAGAGGTTGGTGAAGTTAACCTTGCATTTATTGATGGAAACCACAAGGAAAAACCTACTGTAAAGTATTTTGAAGCTTGCTTAAAGTATGCTAATAATAATACCCTTTTCATTTTTGATGATATTCATTGGTCTTCCGGGATGGAAAATGCTTGGAATTACATTAAATCACATCAGCAAACTACTCTTACAATCGACTTATTTTTTGTGGGAATTGTATTTATAAAAACAGAATTAAGCAAAGAATATTTTACAATTCGGTTTTAATTATAACTTTGTAATATGGAAAATACCATTATTTCATCTGAGAGTTTAAGCCGACAATTTAAGGTTGGTTCAGTAACTATTAATGCCCTACATAAAGTAAGCTTTACCGTGAAAAAGAATGAATTTGTTGCACTTATGGGAGCTTCCGGATCTGGCAAATCTACCCTTATGAATTTAATTGGCTGTTTGGATACAGCAACTTCTGGCTCTTATAATTTGAACGGAACCAATGTAAAAGATATGGATGAAAATGCCTTGGCAAATGTCCGCAACAAAGAAATTGGATTTATTTTCCAAACATTCAATTTACTTCCCCGCTATACTGCTTTGGAAAATGTGATGCTTCCCCTTGTTTATGCTGGAATTAAAAAACAGGAGAGAATAGAAATGGCAAAAAGAACATTGGAAAGTGTGGGTTTATCAGATAGAATAATGCACACGCCCAATGAGCTTTCTGGTGGACAAAGACAAAGGGTGGCCATTGCAAGAGCGCTTGTAAATAACCCTTCCATTATTTTAGCAGATGAGCCAACTGGTAATTTGGACTCAGGAACTTCTATCGATATTATGAAACTTTTTCAGAAAATTCATAAAAAAGGAAATACCATTATTGTGGTAACCCATGAAGAGGATATTGCCAATTATGCTGGACGAATTATTCGCCTTAAAGATGGAATAATTGAATCGGACACACTAAATAATTAAACAATGAAAATTTATACAAAAAAAGGTGATAAAGGAGAAACTTCACTTTTAGGCGGAAGCAAGGTGAATAAAGATAATATTCGCCTGGAAGCTTATGGTACAGTGGATGAGCTTAATGCTTTTATTGGGCATATTCACGACCAGGAAATAAGCGAAAATCATAAGGCCATTTTACTTAAAATTCAAAATCAGCTTTTTAATTTAGGTAGTATTTTATCTTTTGATGGGAAGAAATCACAAATAAACTTACCTGAAATTACAAAGAAAAATATTCAAATGTTAGAAGCTGAAATCGATAGAATAGAGGAGATATTATCACCATTAAAAGATTTTATTTTGCCTTCTGGACATACAATTGCATCCTTATGTCATATTGCTCGTACTGTTTGTCGTAGGGCAGAAAGAAGAGTGGTAGAACTTCAATCTAAGGAGAAAATTAGCCCTAATTGCTTGGAATATCTCAATCGTTTGTCCGACTATTTATTTGTTTTAGCTAGAGGAATTTTGAAAGAAAAAAAATGTTCTGAAATTACTTGGATTAAGTTTTAATAATTCGGCAAAAAAATTACTTTTGCAAAATCAAATAAGTGAGATTATGTATTGGACATTAGAGTTAGCGTCAAAATTAGAAGACGCCCCTTGGCCAGCAACAAAAGATGAATTAATCGATTTTGCAATTCGTTCAGGTGCACCATTGGAAGTAGTTGAAAATCTGCAAGAGTTAAGCATTGAAGCGGAAATATACGAATCCATTGAGGAGATTTGGCCTGACTACCCTACAAAAGAAGATTTCTTCTTTAATGAAGAGGAATATTAAAAAAAGCTTGATTGCTTTTTTCTATTGAAATATCTTCTTTTGACTACCTTTACCCCTTTCTATAAAGAATTATTATGGCAATCTTCTTAAGTTTAGTAAGTAAACTTTTTGGCAACAAATACGATAAGGACATAAAAAGTATTGAGCCAATTATTAAACAGATTCATTTGGAACATGAAAAAATCATTACTATTTCAAATGATGAGTTGCGCGAGAAAACAACCGACTTAAAAACTAAAATAGAAGAAAGTGTTCGTCCTGAAAAAGAAGAAATAAAATCCTTAAAAAGTAAGGCAGAAGAAAAAGGAATTGATAAGGATGAAAAAGAGAAAATCTATAACAAAATAGATGAAATAGAGAAAAGTGTTATTGATAAAATAGAAGTAAGCCTAAATGAAATTCTTCCAGAAGCTTTTGCGGTAATAAAAGAAACTGCAACACGATTTAAAAACAACCCAACTATAAAAGTTGCTGCCACTGACTTTGACAGAGATTTAGCTGCCAATAAGGACTTTTTAAGCATTGAAGGAGAGCATGCTATTTATAAAAATTCTTGGATTGCTGCCGGAAATGAAATCACTTGGGATATGATTCATTATGATGTGCAATTGGTTGGTGGAGTAGTGCTGCATCAAGGTAAAATTGCAGAGATGGCAACTGGGGAAGGAAAAACTTTAGTAGCTACTCTTCCCGTATATTTGAATGCCCTTGCTGGTTTGGGGGTACATCTGGTTACTGTGAATAATTATTTGGCAAAAAGGGATGCTGAATGGATGGGTCCCATTTTCCAATTTCATGGATTAAGTATCGATTGTATTGATAATCATCAGCCAAATTCGGATGAAAGAAAACAGGCCTATTTAGCAGATATTACTTATGGGACCAATAACGAATTTGGCTTTGATTATTTGCGAGATAATATGGCTCGTAGGCCAAAGGATCTTGTGCAAAGAAAACATCATTATACCATTGTGGATGAGGTAGATTCCGTGCTTATTGATGATGCCAGAACCCCACTTATTATTTCTGGCCCCATTCCAAAAGGGGATGTGCACGAATACAATGAGCTGAAACACAAATTAGAACGCCTTGTATCAGTACAAAGAAAATTTGTTACAACTGTCATTTCTGATGCTAAAAAAATGTTTACGGAAGGGAAAACGGATGATGCTGGATTTAATTTGCTAATGGCTTATAGAGGCTTACCTAAAAATAAGGCCCTTATTAAGTTTTTAAGTGAAGATGGGGTAAAAAGCCAATTACAAAAAACAGAGAATTTTTACATGCAAGACCAAAGCAAAGAAATGCATAAGGTGGATGAAGCGCTTTTCTTTGTAATTGATGAAAAACACAATACCATTGAGCTAACTGAAAAAGGCATTGATTTGATGACAACAGAAATTGAGGACAAGAATTTCTTTGTAATGCCTGATGTTGGAGCTGAGATTGCAGATTTGGAAAAAGCGAAACTTTCTGATAAAGATAAGGCAAGCAAAAAAGAAGAATTATTGAGAGATTTTGCCATTAAAAGTGAGAGGATTCATACGATAAATCAGTTATTAAAAGCATACACGCTTTTCGAAAAAGATGTGGAGTATGTGGTAATGGAGAATAAGGTAAAAATTGTGGATGAGCAAACCGGTCGTATCATGGAAGGCAGAAGGTATTCTGATGGATTACATCAGGCAATTGAAGCAAAGGAAAATGTAAAAATTGAGGAAGCTACCCAAACCTATGCTACTATTACCCTTCAAAATTATTTCAGAATGTACAACAAACTCTCTGGGATGACGGGTACTGCTGAAACGGAAGCGGGGGAATTTTGGGAAATTTACAAATTGGATGTAGTGGTAATTCCTACCAACCGCCCAATTGTTCGAGATGATAAAGACGATTTGGTTTATAAAACCAACAGAGAAAAGTACAATGCCGTAATTGAAGAAATTGATACCCTCACAAAAGCAGGAAGACCAATTTTAGTAGGAACTACCTCTGTTGAAATTTCCGAACTTTTGGGTATTGAAAGCATAAAAAAACCTTTAACTTTAAAACCGGTCAACTAGAAATAAACCTATAATAATTACTAATTTCCTAGTATTTAAGTTTGTATAAGAATTAAAACTACAATAGCGTTCAAAAAAGACTAATCAGAAATAAATTTAACACCTTCAATTTTTGCAATAGATTTTCTATATCTATCAGCTAACTTTCGCTTTTTCTCTAGCATGATTGGAAGATTCTCTAA
>DUAL01000337.1 GCA_012960835.1 Flavobacteriales bacterium
TACTACAGGCACAGAAGAGTAGCGGATTCTACCAGTTGTGTTTTGGAAGGCTCTTACTGCAAAGTCAATTTCTTCATATTCTTGTTCAATTGCCATCATGAATATCATAGCGATATTTGCCCCAACTGAAAAGTTAGTTCCTTGGTTGGCAATTACCAATCCTTTGTGATTTTTTTCTGCAATCTCAATGGATTTCTGAATTCCTTCTAACACCTCTCCACCGATAGAATTCATTTTTGTTTTCCATTCCAAGTTTACAATTCCATCACCAATATCGGTAAGGTTACATCCTGAATTGCTCCAAATGGTATTGTTCTCACGAATGTGATCTAAAACAATAAAGTGCTCCATTCCAGCAACTTTCTCTTGTGCTTTTGTTGGAATGTTGTAATAATTTAAAGTTCCGTTTTCGGTTGAGTAAAAAGAAGTAGTGCCTGATTTTACCATATCATACACCCAATCGGCTGCTTTGTATCCTGCCTGTTCCATTTTCTCTACTGTTTTTTCAACATCTAACGCATCCCACATTTGGAACGGACCAACTTCCCAACCAAAACCGGCACAAAGTGCTCTGTCAATTTTGTAAAGGTCGTCAGTTATTTCAGGAATTCTGTGTGACACATAAGCAAAGGAAGAATAGAAAGATTTGCGGTAAAATTCTCCTGCTTTATCTTTTCCTTTTACAAGAATTTTTAATCTTTTTAATAAATCATCTTCTTGTTTTGCTGCTGCAATAGTTGCGAATTTAGCTCTTTGTTTCGGAGCGTATTCTAAAGTCTTTAAATTAAGAGCTTTAATTATTCTTTTTCCCTTTACATCTTTTGATTTTTTGTAAAAACCTTGCTTAGTTTTATCTCCTAACCATTTGTTTTCATTCATTTTTGTAATAAAATTAGGTAATTCAAAATTACCTCTCATTTCATCATCAGGACAATTTTCGTAAACTCCATTTGCAACATGAATTAGTGTGTCCAGACCAACTAAATCACAAGTACGGAAAGTGGCAGATTTTGGGCGGCCAATAATTGGCCCACTTAAAGAGTCCACTTCCTCCACTGTTAAGTCTAATTCTTTTACTAAGTGAAAAAGAGACATAATATTAGCTACTCCAATTCTGTTGGCAATAAATGCAGGAGTATCCTTACAGAGTACCATGTCTTTTCCTAGGAATTTATCTCCATAATTCATTAGGAAATCAACAACCTCAGTATCTGTTTTTGAGGTTGGAATAATCTCCAATAACTTCAAATATCTAGGAGGATTGAAAAAGTGGGTTCCACAGAAATGAGCTTTAAAGTCATCACCTCTACCATCAATCATACTTTCAATAGGAATTCCTGAAGTGTTGGAAGAAATTAAAGTCCCTTCTTTCCTGAATTTTTCTATTTTTTCAAAAACTTGTTTTTTAATGTCAAGTCGTTCTACAACTACTTCAATAATCCAATCAACATCTGCAATTTTATACAAATCATCACCCAAATTTCCTGTAGTAATTCTGTTTATAAACTCCTTGCTATAAATAGGAGAGGGCTTACTTTTTAAGGTGCTTTTTAGGGCATCATTTACAATAGAGTTTCTTATTTTTTTATCTTTTAATTGTTCATCTGTTAAGTCAAAAGGAACAATATCCAAGAGTAAAACTTTCACTCCAATATTTGCAAAATGACAAGCAATTCGCGATCCCATAATTCCAGAACCAATTACTGCTACTTTATTAATGTGTCTATTTTGTTTCATCTATAATTTTATTTATTTTTTTCAGGATAGCAAAAAAGGTATCCATTTCTTCTTGTTTAAAATGTGACTGAATAGTTTCATTAAATTCTATTACTACTCCCTTTGCAACTTCTCTCCAATCCATACCTAATGGGGTTAAATGGATTACTGCTTTTCGTTTATCATTTGGATCTGTTTTTCGCTCAATTACCCCCGCATCTTCTAGTTTGTTTAGTGAGCGAGATAAGGAAGTTGCTTCCATTCCCATACTTGGTCCTAATTGTGTGGAGGGAGTCCCTTCCGTAATATCGATATTCAATATAATCATCCCCAATGCCATACTTGCCAGGTATTCAGTAGCGGTACGGTTGTACATTTTGGTAATGTTGTACCAGGTTTTTCTTATGTTATAATCAATGGTTTCTTCTGGCTCCATATTTTAATTATTTAGTTCACGAAAGTATAAAAATATACTATGCACGCATAATAAAATATAAAATATTTTTCTTTTATCTTTAGCCCATAAAATTTAGAAGAATGAAATATCTATCTCCACTTGAAATGCTCTATAAATGGGAGCAAGAAAAAGCAAATGAAATTTATTTAAGTCAACCTATTGATGGGGTTTGGCACAATTGGACTTGGGCAGAAGCAGGACAAGAAGTTAGGAAGATGGCTGCTTATTTAAAATCCTTGGATTTGCCAGCAAATAGCAAGATTAGTTTGCTTTCTAAAAACTGTGCGCATTGGATAATGACAGATTTTGCCATTATGATGTCCGGGCATACTTCAGTGCCTTTGTATCCGAATTTGAGTGCTGATACTTTAGGCAAGATTTTGTTGCACAGTGAAACTAAATTATTGTTTGTAGGGAAGTTGGATAATTTTGAAACCATGCAGCCGGGAATCCCTACCGATATGCCTTGCATTACTTATCCTTTTTATAGTGAAAATTACCCGAAATGGGATGATTTAACAAAAGAGATAACGCCACTTAGCGAAAATGTAATAAGAGGAGAAAAAGAAATAGCAACTATTATTTATACTTCAGGAACAACAGGAGATCCAAAAGGAGTGATGCATAAATTTTATAATTTCTCATTTGCAACAACAAATGCTGTAAATGCTTTGCCTTTAAAGGATGAATCTTTCTTTTCGTACTTGCCGCTATGTCATATTGCAGAACGATTGTTGGTGATGATGGGCAGTTTGTATGCTGGGGGAAAAGTGTCTTTTGCGGAGAGTTTGGATACTTTTGCAGCTAACTTATCAGAAGCATCTCCAACCGTATTTTTAGGTGTTCCTAGAATTTGGACAAAATTTCAACAAGGAATTTTAAAGAAATTACCGCAAAAGAAACTGAATATATTATTGAGCATTCCAATTATTTCAACTTTAATAAAAAAGAAAATACAAAAAGGATTAGGACTTAGTAAAGCAAGAAACATTTTTACTGGTGCAGCACCAACTCCTATGGCTTTAATCAAATGGTTTGCTCGTTTAGGCATCAATATTCAAGAGGCCTACGCCATGACCGAGAACACTTGTTATTCGCATGTGAGTTATAGCGATAAAATAAGAATTGGTTCAGTCGGGCAGGCATTACCTCTATGTGATGTAAAATTATCTCACCAAAACGAGATTTTGATAAAACATGATGCGCTTATGGATGGTTATTATAAGGATCAAGACGAAACCAATAAAACGATTATTGATGGTTGGTTGCACACAGGGGATGAGGGGGTAATTGATGCAGATGGCTTTTTGAAAATTACAGGTAGAGTAAAAGATTTATTCAAAACGAGCAAAGGAAAATATGTTGCGCCTTCACCTATTGAGATGAAGCTTTCAGCCAATAAAAATATTGAACAGGTGTGTGTGGTTGGGACTGAAATTCCTCAGCCAATTGCAATAATTGTGCTCTCAGAAAGAGGAAAGGAAAAAGTAGAAGCGGATTTAATTGCAAGTTTGGAAACCACTTTGGAGGTGGTAAATCCAAAACTAGATAGTCATGAAAAAATTCACAATATTATTGTAGTAAAAGAAGATTGGACAGTGGAAAATAAACTCTTAACCCCAACTATGAAAATTAAGCGTAATGCAATTGAGAAATTATATAATGCTAATTATAAAGCTTGGTATGAAGGGGAGAGAATAATTATGGATTAAGTTCTGTTCCACATTTTTTACAAAATTTAGCATCTACTTCATGTCCTTCTGTGGTGCAATCTGGGCAAGCTTGGGTGCTTACCTTTTCCCTTTTTTTTCTGGAAAATTCTGCCGTTACAATACCTGTTGGAACAGCAATTATACCATACCCTAGGATCATTATGAATGATGCAACTACTTTTCCAAATGCCGTGGCTGGGAAAACATCTCCATAACCAACAGTAGTAAGTGTAACTATTGCCCAATAAATTGAGTTTGGAATATTATCAAAACCATTTGTATCAGAACTACCTTCAATAATATACATTAATGTCCCTAGTACAATCACTAATATCATTACTGAAAGTAAAAAAACGACAATTTTTGGACGAGAAGATCTTAAAGCTATCTGCATTGTATGTGCTCCACGTAAGTAGTGAGATAGTTTAAAAACTCTAAAAACCCTAATCAGTCTTATTGATCTAACAACAGTAAAAAAATGCGCTGCTGGAAAAATAAATATTAAATAAGTGGGAATAACAGCTAGTAAATCTATTATACCCATAAATGAGAATATATATTTCAATGGCTTATTAACGGCATAAATACGTAAGAAATATTCAATGGTAAAAAGAATGGTTACAATCCATTCAAATATACGGAGAATATCTCCATACTGTTGATGAATAGAATCGATACTTTCTAGCATTACAGCTACCACACTCGATACAATTGTGATGAGTAAAACAATATCAAAAAGCTTGCCGTAAAAAGTGTCAGCTTCAAAAATAATTTCGTGAATTTTATGCCTGAATGAGTTGGTATTATTATTTTCCATAAGAATAATTTAATCTAATTTGGATAATTCATCTTTGATAAAATCTACCAATTCTTTTACATAATCAGCAGAAAAATCAAACTTAATTCCTGCCGTTTCATAAATTTCAGAAATACTTTTAGTATAACCCAATTTCAGTGCTGCAATATAATTGTCTAATCCTTGTTCACCCAATTGTTTGTAAGAACGCCATATAGCAATTGCGCCTAATTGCGCCATGCCGTATTCAATATAGTAGAAGGGAACTTCATAAAGGTGCAATTGTCTTTGCCAAAGGTTGGCATGTACGCTTTCATTTCCTTTCCAATCAATTATTTGATTACCAAGTTTTGCAGAAATTTCTAGCCACTTTTCTTTCCTTTGCTGTGCAGTGTGTTTATTGGTGTAAATCCAATGTTGGAATTTGTCGATAGAGGCAACCCAAGGCAAAGTTTCCAATGCTTTTTCCAACTGCTCCAATTTTGCTCTTCTCAATTCTTTATCATCAGAATAAAATACATCCCAATTATCCATAGATATTAGTTCCATGGACATGGACGCTAATTCAGCAACTTCTGATGGAGTGGATTTAAATTCAGTCATGGCTAAATCTCTACTCAAAAAAGAGTGAACAGCATGACCACCTTCATGAACCATAGTTACTAAATCCCTTTGAGAACCTACTGCATTCATATAGATAAAAGGAACGCCTATTTCATAAAGTGGGTACATAAAACCTCCCGGAGCTTTCCCATTTTTTGATTCTAAATCCAAATGCTTCATTGCTTTCATAGTGGAAAGACACTCGCCAAAATAAGGTCTTAACCTATTGAAACATTCTACTGATAAATCAGTCAGCTGAGTTCCTCCTTCAAATGGTTTTAAAGGTGCAAGACCATCAACATCAACAGCTGTGTCCCAAGGTTTGTATGAAGTATATCCTAATTTATCTTTTCTTTTTTGTTCGAATGAATTGATAATAGGAACGATTTCTTGTGCAATAGCATCATGGAAATTAAAGCAATCTTTAGGGGTGTAATCAAAACGTCCCATAGCTGCAAACATATAATCACGATAATTATCAAAGCCAGCATTTTTCGCAATTTGTTGTCTTAAAGCAATTAGTTCATCAAATAAATCATCCAATGCTTTTTCGTCTTGCAATCGTCTAGTATTGATTTTATTGTAGACCTCTTCTCTTTTTACTCTATCCGTACTTTTTAATAATTGTGCGGCTTTTTGCATGGTCAATTTCTCACCATTTACCTCTATTGACATCTTTGCAGAAATAGCACCATATTCTTGTTGCTTTTGTTCCATTGTAGTAAATAAAGGAATGTTTTCTTCATGGAAGATTTCAATTTTCTTGTTTACACTTCTTAAATAGATACGGTATTTTTCCCTCTCTAAATCTTTTAGAAAAGGACTCTCTACTAACTTTAGATTTAATTTATGAGAATAAGGAGCAGTTTTTGGTGCAATTTCTTTAATCCAAAACGAAAATCGTTCTCCCAATTTTTTATCAGTAGTATCAATATTCATTTTGATGTAACGCCAAGCCATATCCTCTTCCAAAACGGCTTCCAGTTCAGAACGGTCTAACATCCATTGTTCTAAATCAGTAGCAGAAGCAATTTTTCTTTCTACTAAATTATCAAACAGGGATTTTATCTTTCCCCAAGAATCAATTACTAAATTTTCAGAAACAAATTTCCTTTTTGGGCGTGTTGGTATTGCAATAGTAGTTTGCATAATTATACTTTTTCAGTAGTTTCTTTCTTTTTCGGAGTTTTCTTTTCTGCTTTTGGCAACTCAATTAAACCAGCAGTTTGCAAGGCATTATACCACTGAATTACTTTTTTAATGTCAGAAATATACACCCTCTCTTCATCATAATTAGGTAAAATTTCTTCAAAGTAATTGATTAACTCTTCTTTTGAAACTTTATGGTCTATGCTTTGCTTTGCATTTTCTTTTTTGGAAATAGTGTCAAAAATTTCCGACAATGGAGTTGTGTCTTCCAAGGTATAAATACCAATTTCCTCCAAAGTATTTGCTTGATATCGTGCTGTAATTGGCATTCTTTTTTTATCGGTTAAACTTTCTACTATTACCGCATTATTCCCCTGCGATATTACTTTAAATAGCCCAGCTTTTCCTGTAATTGCAATAATTCCTTCTAAATTCATTTTATTTTTTTTAATGTGCAAATTTACATTTTTTTAAGATTAAAGAAGTAAAAAGCTGATTAGTAATAAAAATTGTATTATTGACTTTTATAATTTTATGATATCAAAAATTAAAAACAGGAAGGAAGTTTTTGCTTGGTCGCTCTATGATTTTGCCAATCAACCTTTCACTACAATTATTGTCACTTTTATTTATAGTGCTTTTTTTGTGAAAGTGATAGCTCCAAATCCTCAAATAGGGACAGCAATGTGGGCAAATGCAATTGCAATTACTGCAATTATTGTTGCAGTTCTCTCGCCAATACTGGGTGCCATTGCCGACAATAGTGGTTACCGAAAATTCTTCCTTATCTTGTTTACTTGGATTTGTGCCGTGTTTTCTGTTCTCATGTATTTCCCAGAGGCAGGGGATGTGTTTTGGGCGCTCACATTATTTATAATTGCGAATATTGCTTTTGAAATGGGCTCGGTTTTTTGTAATTCCTATTTACCCGATTTGTCCAATAAAGATAATAGTGGAAGTATTTCGGGTTTTGCATGGGGCTTGGGTTTTGTGGGAGGCTTGTTAGCTTTGTTTTTAGCACTTTTTTTGGTTGACATAAATAATCCAGATGAACTTAGAAAGATTAATATTTTGGTGGGTATTTGGTTTGCTATTTTTAGTATTCCCACTTTTATGTTTTTAAAAGATAGAAAGAAAGATAAACTCACCAAAAAACACATTAGCGATTCATTTTCTACAATAAGGAAAACTTTTAACTCTATTACATACTACAAGCAAATATCTCAATTTCTAATAGCTCGTTTATTCTTTAATGATGGGCTAGTTACTATTTTTGCATTAGGAGGAATTTATGCAGTTGGAACTATTAATTTTACCTTTGAAGAAGTGATGTTATTAGGTATTGTGCTGAATAGTTGTGCCGGCTTTGGCTCCTTTTTATTTGGTTATTTGGAAGATAAAATTGGCGTAAAAAAGGTAATTAATATTTCTTTAGTTGTTTTAATAATAGCCACTCTTTTAGCGTATATTGCTCCTGAAACCAATTTTCCAAAAGAAATGTTTTGGGTTGCGGGAGTTTTAATTGGCTTAATGGTTGGACCAAACCAATCTTGTAGTCGATCGCTTATGGCGCAACTCGTACCAAATGAGAAACAAAATGAGTTCTTTGGATTTTTTGCCCTTACCGGTAAGGCAACTTCCTTTTTAGGGCCTTTACTTTTTGGAATTATCACCACTTATTATAGCCAGCAAATGGCACTTTGGGTAGTAATTATTTTATTTGTTGTCGGTTTATTGCTATTTAATAGAATTACTTTTACAAAAAGCAATAACTTTGTAAGATGAGAATTTTTTTAATACTTAGTATTCTAGTAATTACTTCTTGCACTTATAATGAATTATCTATTTGTGAAACAGATAATCCTTCTTTTACCTACTGTGTAGAACCAATCTTTGAGAAGAATTGTATAGGATGTCATTTTCAAAATAACTCTAATGGAATAATGCCCTTATCAAATTTCCAGGAAATTCGGGATAATGTGATTAACGGAAAGGTTATTGAAAGTATAAAAAGAAAAGTTGGATTTATGCCAACGAATGGAGAAAGATTAAGTACAGAGGAAATATTAATTATTGAAAACTGGAAAGAAAATGATGCGCCAAATAATTAGTATATTTTTATTCCTGATTTGTTTTTATGCAAATGCCCAACAATATTTAGCAAAAGATGGAACAATTACCTTTTTTTCTAAGGCTCCAGTAGAAGATATTTCGGCCATAAATAATAAAGTTTCTGCCGTTTATGATGCTAAAACCAAAGCGTTAGTTTTTCAGTTAAACATTACAGATTTTATATTTCCAAAATCCTTAATGCAGACACATTTTAATGAAAATTATTTGGAATCAGAGATTTATCCAAAATCTACTTTTGTAGGAAAAGTCACTGAAAATAAAAATGGTATTGCAAATGTAGAAGGCAAGCTTAGCATTCATGGAGAAACTAATTTTATTAATGTTGCAGGGAATTTATTAGTGCATGAAAATACTGTTTATATTTCTGCCGTAAAATTTATCATAAACTTAGAAGACTATAAAATTAAAATCCCTAGAATTGTAATGTATAATATTGCAGAAGAAATAGAGGTGAAAGTGAATATTAAATTGAAAAAACAATGAAAAAAAAGCTACTAGTTTTTATAATGTTATCTAGCGTTTTTGCCAATGCACAAGATGATTTATTATCTATGCTTGGATCAGATGATAAGCCAATGTATATTACCGCCACTTTCAAAGGAAAAAAAGTAGTAAACGGGCAATCGGTGGAGCTGTTATCAAAAGGAGTTTTGCAATTTCAAATTCAACATAGGTTTGGAACTTTGAATTCTGGTTTTTACAATTTATTTGGCTTAGATAATTCCCAAATTAGATTAGGTTTTGACTATGGGATTAAGGATTGGATGAGTATAGGAATTGGAAGGAGTTCAGCCCTTAAAACAATAGATGCAAGCACAAAAATTAGATTA
>DUAL01000338.1 GCA_012960835.1 Flavobacteriales bacterium
TTGCCAACCCTTGGTTGATCATTAGCTGGATTCGAACATTTTACAAACTAATAAACAAGTCGGAAATTCAGAATAAATTTCCAGAAAATGAAGCAGTTTGGCGTCCTGATTGGGTTGCTGGATCTGTGATATTAATACAAACAGGGTTTTTTAATAAAGTTGGCAGATGGGGTCAAGAAAGCTTTTGGATGTATTATGAAGATGTAGATCTGTGTAGAAAAGTAAAAAATCAAAATAAAGAAATTGCCTTACTGCGTGATGTAGAGCTTAAACATTTGCACGGTGGCTCTTCCAGAAGAAACCCAAAGACTACTGCCATTACTAAATCAGAAGTTGTTACCTCAAGTCATGTCTATATTCAATTACACGCGAAGGGGTTGAATAGGATAGGATTGCACTTTACAATTATATTTGACACCATCCTATCACAAATACTGAAGGTAGTTGCAACCTTGCCAATTTTTTGGAAGAATTCATTTAAAGTCAACATTCTAGTGTTAATAGCTACTCTTAAATACTACACAAACACACTTCCACGTGGTACATGGAGAAGCTCTAGGTTAGATAAGAAATCCTGATAAGATGGCATCTATTGTTAATAAAAGTTAGAAAATGAAAAGAGAAAAATGGTACAGACCATTAATTAGCTATTATAGGAAAATGAAGAGTCATAAATTAGCTCAACAATTTTCTATAATTTTAAACAAGCTAAAGGATGACGTGCCTGTCTTAATTGTTTGTTACAATAATGGCGTGTATGTTGAAAATTTAGTACTTCAATTTAAAAAATTCAATATACAACCTATAATTATTGATAACAATTCTTCGGATAAAAACACAGCCAAAATACTTAAAAAACTTGAGAGAGAAAATTTAGCATATGTCGCTTATTCAGATAAGAATTTTGGTCATCTTGTTGGGTTCCTTGACTTGATCTATGAGATTCTCCCTAACCATTTTGCTTATACTGATCCCGATCTTCAGTTAAATGAAGATTTGCCTATAAACTTTATAGAAAACCTAATAGAATTAACTCAAGACTACCAAGTTTATAAAGCTGGTTTTGCACTCAGCTTGTTGGAAGATGAGGAAATGATTGACGTCTCCCAACATATTTCTCAAACAAAGCCTTTTAGCTACAAAAAAGACCTCTCTGTGCGCCAGCACGAAGCTACATTTTGGCGCCTTCCTATTAAACATAAAAAATTAGAAGCTTATCATGCAAGTATAGATACGACATTTGCTGTATACAACAAAAACAACTATCAGGGTAATTTTTATGATGGCATTCGAGTCGCTGGCCAATATAGCGCTATTCACCTACCTTGGTTTCCACGACTAGATATAATGAATGAGAAACAAAGAGCCGTATACTTAAACACTAAAAGAAAAAAAGATACTACTTGGATTAAAAAATAATGGGTAGAAGAGATAAAAGTAGATTTGAAAAATGGTTTTCACTAAGTCGTCACAAAAGACGAGCTGGTGCAAAGATATTAACTGATCAGGTCTTATTGGATTTCAAAGAACAGTGAAAGAGATTAATGCCTAAAGGCGGAACAATCTACACTCATGGTAGTTCTAATAATATTGAAGAGCACT
>DUAL01000339.1 GCA_012960835.1 Flavobacteriales bacterium
CCCCGGTACCCGTGAAGGTACAACTCCTTAGCAGGGAGCCCCGATCGACCACTCTGGCACCTCTCCAAAACCTAAAATCAATGAACTAATTTAAAGGTCGGCAAATTTATACTAATACTTAATTCCTAGCAAACATTTTATAATTATAATTTCAAATTGTTTTTTTTCATCTTTTTAGCAAATTAAAATAATGGGAATACTATATTTGCACGCTTGCAAAAACACTATGACAAAACAAATCATCTTCTTTCTCCTACTTTTATTTTCGCTTAATTCCTGTGTAGAAAGAAGAGACCTTAGTATTAACACCGTTGTAAATCATATCACTATTCAGCCAGACGGATTACATCCTTATAATGATAACTCCTCTATTCGCTCATTTGTTTTTCAATACACCCAAAAAACAGTGACGAAATTGGATTTAGTCAGTTTGGAATATATTCCGCAATTAGCCAAGGAACTACCTATTATATCAGAAGATGGGCTTGCATATACTTACGAATTACATGGTGGAATTAGCTGGGATGATGGAACACCTCTTACAGCTGAGGATGTGGTTTTCTCTACTAAAGTAATGCTTTGCCCGCTAACCAATAATGCGCAAATTCGCTCTAATTATACAACTGTAATAAAGTCGGTGGTGGTAGATAAGGAAAATCCTTTAAAGTTTACCATGTATGCTCATGATGTAAATTATACCAATGCTGATATTTTCTCTGAACTTTACATTCAACAAAAAAGTTATTGGGATCCAAATGGTGTACTAGACAACTTATCTTTTGAGCAAATATTTGCTACAAAATTTAAAGAAACGGAAGCACTCTTAGAATGGTTTAACGGATATAATGATGGGGACAATAGCTACAAGCCACATCTATTGCAAGGGCTTGGTGCATATCAAGTTACTGAGTGGGTTGCTGGGCAATACATCATTGTTGAGAAGAAAGAAAAATGGTGGGGAGTAGATGATAACTCTGTTTATAGTATAGCATATCCTGATAAAATTATATTCAAAATTATTACAGATGATGCCGCATCCTACCTTGCCTTAAAAAGTGAAGATATTGATGTTACTACCAGAATTGGGACTATTAAATTAATGAAATTGCAAGAAAGAGAATATTTCAATGAAAATTATGATTCTGATTTTCTGAACCAATATTCTTTCAGTTATATAGGCTTAAATATGAAGCCGGACGGCATCAAGCATTTACCCTTTTTTGTGGACCAAAAAGTGCGTAGGGCAATGGCATATCTTACTCCAGTTGATGAAATTATTGAGGTAATTGTGCACGGAAAAGGGTCTAGACAAGTTTCGAATATATCTTCCTTAAAAAGTACTTATAATGATACACTCAAGCTTATTCCATTGGATATTGCGAAAGCCAACAAATTACTTGCAGAGGCAGGTTGGGTTGATACAGATGAAGATAATATTAGAGATAAAATGATAAATGGGGTTAAAACGCCTTTCTCATTCAAACTTAGCTATATGAGCTCACCTACCTCAAAGGAAATTGTATTAATGATAAAAGAAAGCTTGTATAAAGCTGGTATTGTAGCAGAACCTACTCCTATGGATTTTACGCTTTTTTACAAAAATGCAATGGACCATAATTTTGATGGTATGATGGGCGGCTGGGGCGGATCTGCCTCTTACTCTAATCCTATGCAATTATGGCACACTACTTCTTGGGCTACCAAGGGTTCTAATTTCTGTGGATTTGGAGATGCAGAAAGCGATTCTTTAATTACACTTGCCAATCGCTCCATTGATTTTGAAAAACATAAAGATGCACTTTGGGCTTTGCAAGCAAAAATATACAAGGACCAGCCTTATGTATTTTTGTATTCTACCAAAAGAAAATTTGCAATTCACAAACGATTCGAAAACAGAAAAATGTATTTTGAAAGACCTGGTGTAATGCTCAATAATTTGCAGCTTTTACCCAATTACGGAGGTAGTAATTTAAATTTTACAGAATAATAAGATGTTAAAATATACCTTTAAAAGAATCCTTGTTTTTATTCCAATGTTGATAGCTATATCACTATTGTCTTTTATAATTAGTATTAATGCTCCTGGAGACCCTGTGGAACGACTTTCAAAAGCAGCAGGAACGGAAGGATCGGCAGAACAGCAATCAGGAGCATCAAAAAAAATAAAGCAAGAGCTTAGAAAAAAACTGGGATTGGACTTGCCTATTTTCTATCTCAGTATTGGGAATATGGCTAGCACAGACACTTTATACAAAGTACAGGACAGATACCATAAATCAAACCTAGAAGCCCTAACTCACCAATGCGGAAATTGGCAAGCAGTTTCTGATTATTACCACTCTTTATTAGCATTTCAGAAACTACATGAAAGTTTTAAAGTAGAAGATATTTTAGCTACTGAGAGGGGTTTATCGAAAAATAAAATCAATGAGGCTTTGAATCAATCCAGCTTTGAAGTGGGTAGTTTGCTGGAAACTTATAAGGTAGAAGTACTGGATGTAAAGTTTGAAAAATTGGAAAATATGTATGCTACCAATTCTTTCTTAAACCCTTTTGACAAGCAGTTCCAAATAGTAAAAGATGCAAGAGCAAATATGCAAACTAATACAACTAATTGGAAAACCTTAATTCCAGCCATTCAGTGGTACGGACCTAAAAACCAATACCATCATTGGCTGTTTGGAAATGATAAAGGAAGAGAAGGGGTAATAAGAGGAGATTTCGGAATTTCTTATATCGATAGCCAACCCATTGCCGATAAAATTTGGAGCAAGGTTTGGATTTCGTTTTCCCTTTCCTTCTTCTCTATTATTTTAGCATACCTTATTAGTATTCCTATTGGTATTTATTCAGCATACAAAAAAGATTCTATGATGGATAGAGGTTCTTCTTTGGTACTGTTTATTTTGTATTCCATGCCAAGCTTTTTTGTAGGAACTATTTTGTTGCTACTTTTTGCAAATCCTGATTATTATTCTTGGTTCCCGGTTTCAGGAATTCAGGACCCAACCTCTTTTAATGCTCAGTGGTCATTCCTTGAAAAAGCAGGCCACCGATTACCTTATTTGATTCTTCCTATTTTCACTTATACTTATGGCTCCTTTGCTTTTTTGAGTAGAATTATGCGTGTGGGAATGATTGATATTGTATCACAAGATTATATCCGAACGGCAAGGGCAAAAGGTTTGGGCGAAAAGAAAGTGATTTTAAAGCACGCCCTAAGGAATTCTCTGCTTCCAATTATTACGGTTTTTGCCGCCATATTCCCAATGGCAATTGGTGGAAGTATTATTATAGAAACTATTTTTAGTATTCCAGGAATGGGCTTAGAAGTGTTCAATGCCATTTTAAATTACGATTACCCAATGATTATTACCGTATTTACTTTGTCAGGATTTCTTACCATGGTAGGAATATTGGTTGCCGATATACTATATGCGGTGGTGGATCCAAGAATTTCATACAAATAGATTATGAATAATATACAAGAAGAAAATTTTTCCTTTAAAAAATATGCTTGGACTCAGTTCAAGAAAAACAAGATTGCTTTGGTGAGTTTGTATTTATTGGTGCTACTTGTTGTTATTGCACTTCTTTCACCTATTTTGGCGAACGACCAACCCTTATATGCACAATATAAAGGCAATACCATTTATCCTGCTTTTTCCACTATTTTGAACCCTGCCAGAACCGACTCAGTAATTGACCCGGAAACAGGAAAATTAGAAATATTGCAATATGACATTACCGATTGGAGAAGATTAAAATTGAATAAAGTAATTTGGGCACCTATACCCTATTCTCCAAATACGTTGGACAGATACAACAGGGATTTTGCTTCTCCTGGAGGAAAACAGAGATACAAAAATCCTGAAGGAGAAATTGTAAATGTCCCTTCTCGTTTTAGGCACAGATTAGGAACGGACGGAATCGGTAGGGATTTGGCTTCTGGCCTTATTCACGGTACAAAAATATCCTTGGCCGTAGGTATTATAGCTATGGGAATTGCAAGTATTATCGGAATTGTATTAGGTGCCTTTGCTGGTTATTTTGGCGATACAAAACTAAAAATGCCAAGGATAAAATATTACCTCACTTTGTTTGGCGTATTTTTGGGGCTATTCTATGGTTTTGGTTACAGAAAATACATACTAACAGATGCTTTTGCAAAAAGCTCATTAAGTGGTTTTACACAAATTATGATAAGTTTTTTCATTATTATAGCTATAGTTTTTGTGCTCAGAAAATTAAGTCGGTTTTTACATTTCGGTAAATTGCAAGAAGAAATAGCGGTACCGGTGGATACTTTTGTTTCCAGAGGAATTGAGCTACTCAACTCCATACCAAGATTATTATTAATTATAACCATTACAGCAATAGTTGCTAGAAGTATCTGGATTATTATGGTAATTATCGGTATTACGGGCTGGACAAGAATTGCTCGATTTACAAGAGCGGAACTTTTACGTATCCGTTCTTTGGAGTTTGTGCAAGCAGCTGAATCCTTAGGTTATAGCAATTCTAGAACCATTTTCAAACATGCCATGCCCAATGCTTTGGCACCTGTTTTTGTAAGTATTGCTTTTGGTATTGCTACTGCCATTCTGATTGAAAGTTCCCTTTCCTTTTTAGGAATTGGCGTGCCGGATGATGTGGTTACTTGGGGATCACTCCTTAATTTGGGTAGGCAAAACTTAGAAGCTTGGTGGCTGATTATTTTCCCTGGCTTTGCCATTTTCCTAACCATTACCATTTACAATATGATTGCAGAAGCATCTCGTGATGCTTTGGACCCTAGATTGAAGAGTTAATACTCCACTCTTGCATGATGGATATTCACCAATTTCTTTTTATATAGTTTCTTTATTTGAGTAATCTCTTTTAGGGTAATGTCAGCATTTACAAACTGCTCACTATCTATTTGCTTACCTATTATATTTTCCACCAAACTATTGATATTATCTGCATTAGGTTGGTTTAAACTCCTTGCTGCTGCCTCTACCGAATCCGCCATCATTAGCACAGCAGTTTCTTTTGAAAATGGCTTGGGTCCCTGGTAAGCAAAATCTTTAATATCTACTTCTTCATCTGGAAAAGTGGAAATAAACTGCTTGTAAAAATAATGCACAGTACTTGTGCCATGGTGGGTTCTTATAAAGTCAATCAGTTCCTCTGGCAATTTATTTTCTTTTGCTATTTCAATACCATTTTTCACATGGCTAATAATAATATCCGTACTCTCATCAAAGGAAAGTTCATCATGCGGGTTAACTCCAGTGCTTTGGTTTTCAATAAAATACATGGGGTTTTTCATTTTCCCAATATCATGATAAAGCGCCCCTGCTCTTACAAGCAGTGCGTTTCCATTTATCTCAATAATACCTTCCTCAGCCAAGTTCGCTACTTGCAAACTATGCTGAAAAGTGCCTGGCGCCTCATTCGCCAATTTCCTTAAAAGTGGACTATTGGTATCGGATAATTCCAAAAGAGAAACATCCGAAACTAGTGAAAACACTTTCTCAAAGGCAAAAATAAGTGGGTAAGCAAATAGGGTAAGCACACCACTTCCTGCAAAATACAAAAACTGTACCAAATTAATATGAACGATACTTCCTTCATGGGTTATTTCCAATGCAAAATAAGTAAGCCAATATATACCCACAATTTTTATGGCTGAGACAAACAAATGAGCCCTTTTATACATTTGTAATACAGTTAAGATAGAAACAATACCCGCAATGAGTTGCAGATAAACAAACTCAAAACCATTAGGCACAATAAAACCAATAATCAGAATAGTAATAAGGTGAGTGAATAATGCCAAACGCGTATCAAAAAATGCTTTGAGTAAAATAGGTGAAATACAAAAGGGAATCAAATACAAGAAATTGCCATTCCATTTTAAGGTAAAAGAAGTAAGCACAATCATACTTACAATGAGCAGTAAAATGAGGGTTACTTTTGTGCTGTCTTGCAAAATTTCAGGTCGGTATTGTTGCAGAAACAAGAAGAAAATTAAAAAGGCAACAAAGACTAATAATACTTGCCCAAGCAAAACAAAGTTAACAGATGCTTTACTCCAATGCTGATTTTCAAATTCCCTTTGGTAGGAAGATAATATTTGGTATTTATCCTCATTTACCAATTCTCCTTTCTGAATTACAATTTGCCCTTTTTGCAGCATTCCCCTGGAACTTACAATATTATCCAGCTCATAAGCTAACATTTTTTCTGATGCTTGCTTATCATAAAACACATTTTGGCTAAGCGCTTCCAAAAGTAGTGGTACAATAAAATCAGATTCTTGCAATGAAAGTTTGCTTAAAGAGTTGATGTAATCCACAGCAGAATAAATGGTGAAAAGATTATCTAATTCTTGTTTTTCCGCAACATTTTCTTTTTGCAATAGCACCTGAAAATCTTCCTCTTTCCACTGAAATTCATCAGAAAGTTGCACTATTCCATTGGTATAAAAATGATCTAAAACGCTTAAACCATAGTTTGCCAAACTATATTTTCTACTTTGGTTTGATTGGTGTTTTTTTCCAAAAAGCTTGAAAAAAGTAAATCCTTTGTCTTTCTTTATTTTTTTGTCTTCTGACCATTTCTGCTCAAAATTCTGAATAAACTCTACGCCTTTCTTTTCAAAAACCCCTTCATCAAAAACAAAAATTGGTAAATTATCATTGGTGACTTCCTCTATTTCTTTTTGTAATTGCTCCTGAGATTTTAGAATTGGGAAATCAAAAGAAGTGATAATCGTTTCTTGAAGCCAAGGTTTCTTTTTAGAATATTCATATTCAAAATTAATCTGACGTGGGAAAAAATAAACAATTACAAATAAAGTAAGAAGAAATAAAAGTGCTTTAAAAATGAAGTCGTGATTGTCACGAATAGAAGAAAAAACCTTTTTCATAATGAGTTAATGTCAGTAGCGAAAATAAGTATAATTTACATAAATTCGCACCAAATTTAAAATCTATAAAATTTATACAATGAAAGAAGTAGTAATCATATCAGCAGTGCGAACGCCAATAGGAAGTTTTGGAGGTAGTTTATCCTCTGTTTCAGCTACTAAATTAGGATCAGTAGCCATTAAGGGCGCAATGGAAAAAGCAGGAATCGACTATAAAATTGTTGATGAAGTATTTATGGGAAATGTGCTACAAGCCAATTTAGGGCAAGCACCTGCACGACAATCAGCAATTTTTGCAGGACTTTCTCAAGATGTTCCTTGCACTACAATTAATAAGGTATGTTCTTCAGGAATGAAGTCTATTATGTTAGCTGCACAAAGCATTATGTGTGGGGACAATGATGTGGTAATTGCTGGTGGCATGGAAAATATGTCAATTGTACCTCATTATTTTGCAAAAGGAAGGTCAGGACAAAAATTAGGGAATATGCAATTGGTTGATGGCTTGGTAAAGGACGGTTTAACAGATGTGTATAGTAATGTTCATATGGGTGTTTGTGCAGAAAAATGTGCTAGCGAAATGAATTTCACAAGAGAAGAGCAAGACGTTTTCGCTATTGACTCTTATAATAAAAGTACAAAGGCTTGGAAAAATGGAAAATTTACAGATGAAATTATTGCAGTTAAAGTACCTCAGAGGAAAGGGGATACTTTAGTTATTTTGGAAGATGAAGAATATAAAAATGTAAGAATGGATAAAATTCCTGCCTTACGCCCTGTCTTTGATAAAAAAGGAACAATAACTGCTGCTAATGCTTCTACATTAAATGATGGCGCCTCTGCCCTGATTTTAATGAGTGTAGATAAAGCAGCAGAATTAAATATTAATCCTCTTGCAAAAATCAGAAGTTATGCTGATGCGGCACAAGAACCAGAATGGTTTACCACTGCTCCAGCAAAAGCTTTACCAATCGCTTTAGGCAAAGTAGGACTTTCAACTTCTGATGTTGATTATTTTGAATTGAATGAAGCGTTCTCTGTGGTAGGGCTTGCTAATATAAAAATATTAGATTTAGATGCAAGCAAAGTAAATGTTAATGGTGGAGCGGTATCGTTAGGACATCCACTTGGTAGTTCAGGAGCAAGAATTATTGTAACCCTTATTAGTGTACTAAAACAAAATGGTGGTAAGATTGGTGCTGCCGGAATCTGCAATGGTGGTGGTGGTGCTTCAGCAATGGTAATTGAATTAGTGTAATGCAATACGGAATTTCAAATCTTTCAATAGTCCCTATGAGAAGTGGAACTTCTGACAAAGCAGAAATGGTAAACCAAATTCTTTTTGGAGAACATTTTAAGGTGCTGGAAAACCAAAAGAAATTCAGTAGGATTCGTTTGGCTCATGATGATTATGAAGGTTGGATTTGCAACAAACAATGGATAGCCATTGAAAAAGAAAAGTATAACAAACTTCAAAAAGAAACCCCCACTCTAACTACCGATATTCTAGATATTATCAAACACGAACAATTTCAACCAATTGTGATGGGTAGTACTCTACCAAGCTATAAAAGTGGTCATGCATTTTTAAGTGAAGAAATGTATTTGTTTGAAGGATTTACAACTCAGGGCTTTACCGAAAAAAAATACATTATTGAGAATGCATTGATGTATTTGAATACCCCTTATTTATGGGGAGGTCGTTCGCCAGTGGGAATTGATTGTTCTGGTTTTATTCAAATGGTTTACAGATTGCAGGGGATTAAATTACCAAGAGATGCCTGCCAACAGGCAGAAGTAGGCAAAACACTTAAATCTGTAGGAGAAAGTGAAGCTGGTGATTTGGCTTTTTTTGAAAATACTGAAGGGAAAATTACCCATGTCGGCATTATAATGGAAAATAATTATATTATTCACGCTAGTGGAAAAGTGCGTATCGATAAGCTCGACCAGCAAGGAATTTTCAATAATGACTTGGGTACACACAGCCATAAATTCGGCCTTATAAAAAGTATTATCTAAAAGGGAAAAAACCACAACTATTTTTGTAGTTTTATCCTATGCAAAATATCCCCTTAGCAGAGCGCATAAGACCAA
Source organism: Flavobacteriales bacterium (assembly GCA_012960835.1). Taxonomy (GTDB): domain Bacteria; phylum Bacteroidota; class Bacteroidia; order Flavobacteriales; family BACL11; genus DUAL01. The sequence goes on from DUAL01000339.1 coordinate 9,014, forward strand.
AAAAATTAGCAGAAGTAATAGGTCAAAAACACCTTATTGGCGAAAATGGATCGCTAAAATCAGCTATTGATAACAAGCTTATTCCCTCTATGATTTTTTGGGGTCCTCCAGGAGTAGGTAAAACAACTTTATCCAATTTAATAGCCCAAGAATTAGACCGCCCCTTTTACACTTTATCGGCTATAAACTCAGGAGTGAAGGATGTGCGTGAAGTCATTCATAAAGCATCATCCTTAGGGTTATTCGGTAAAGATATTCCTATCCTATTTATTGATGAGATACATAGGTTTAGCAAAGCCCAACAGGATTCATTATTAGGAGCTGTTGAAA
>DUAL01000340.1:0-579 GCA_012960835.1 Flavobacteriales bacterium
ACAGGACAAGTAAATCGCAACTTGGAATATGTAAGCCAAACCATTGACCTTATGGCAATGCTAAAAGAAAAAACAAAAAGCAATATATCAGAAGAAATGGAAAAAATGTTGAACGGCATGCTTTCAGAATTACGCCTTAATTATGTGGATGAAAAAAGTAAAGCCCCTGAAAAAGTAGAGGCGAAAAAAGAAAAGCCAAAAGCCGTAAAGAAAAAACCAAAAAAGAAAAAATCAAAAAAGAAATAATTGATGGAGCAGAGCGATTTTCCAGAAAATAAACCAAAAAGAAAGTGGCTTTATATTCTACTATTTGTTGTAGTTGTACTATTGGGTTTTTTGTTTTTTCAAGAAAAAAAAATAAAGAAACAGCAATCAATCAAAATGCAATTTATTGAGGAGAAAAATGCTTTACGTGATGATTTGGATGATTTGATTGATGAGCACGATAATTTGCTCGACCAATATGGTGATTTAAATACTCAACTAGGAGAAAGGGACTCTACTATTCGCTCAAAAATTTCTGAAATTAGAAATTTAATAAGAACAAAAGAGGATTTGAAAATAGCCAAAGAAAAAATG
>DUAL01000340.1:589-9286 GCA_012960835.1 Flavobacteriales bacterium
ATCTCCATTCGCTACCTTGCTGATATTGATTCTTTATATACAATCAATGTACAACTCCATAACGAAAACGATAGCGTAATAAAGATAAACAAGAATATTAACTGGAAAAACTACAAGCTAAATAAAGAAAATCAGGAGCTAATCGATAAAGTAAATAAGGGCTCTGTGCTTGAAGTTGGCGATATTTTGGTAGAGACATTAAAATACAGAAATAGCGGAAAAGAAGTGGAAACTTTCAAAGCATCCAAAGTAATAATGATAAGAACAACCTTTAATATTGAATATAATTCTATTGCAGAAAAAGGACCAAAAACAATCTACTTGCGATTTATCGGCCCAAACCAAAAACTACTTATTAATAGCGGTCGAACCCAAAATTTTGTTACAGAACAAGGAGAATTAAAATGTTCTATTTCAAAGCAATTCCAATATGAAAATAAGGAGTTACCTTTTAGTATTGACTTTAAAAGAAGGAATCCTCTGAAGGAAGGCGAATATATTACGGAGGTTTATATAGATGGGTTTTTGGCCGGAACAAGCAAATTTTATTTGAAATAAATGGTAAAAATATTGACCTATAATGTAAACGGGATTCGGGCAGCACTTAGAAAAGATTTTGCTTCTTGGCTAAAAGCTACAAATCCGGATGTGCTTTGTTTGCAAGAAATAAAAGCCAATTCTGAGCAATTTGATGAGAGCATTTTTAATGATTTAGGTTATCACTGCTTTTGGAACTCGGCCGAAAAAAAAGGATATAGCGGTGTGGCAATTCTAACAAAAACAAAGCCACAACATGTAGAATATGGTTGTGGTATAGAACAAATTGATTTTGAAGGGAGAATACTTAGGGCAGATTTTGATGGCTTTTCAGTGATGAGTGCTTACTTCCCTTCTGGAAGCAGTGGGGATTTAAGACAGGCCTTTAAGATGAAATTTTTAAACCAATTTCAAACTTATATAAATACACTAAAAAAAGATTTTCCAAAACTGATTATTTCAGGGGATTATAATATTTGCCACAAAGCCATTGATATTCACAATCCACAAAGAAATAAAAACACCTCTGGTTTTCTGCCAGAAGAAAGAGAGTGGATGAGTGGGTTTATTGCAAGTGGATTTGTAGATAGTTTCCGCTCTTTAAATCCTGAACCACATAATTATTCTTGGTGGAGTTATAGAGCTAATGCAAGAGCTAAAAATTTGGGTTGGCGCATTGACTATAATATGATAAGTAAAAATTTACTTGCCCATTTAAGCCGTTCGGCAATATTGAGCCAAGCTTTCCATTCCGACCATTGCCCTGTTTTAGTGGAGTTGGACTTTTAATCCTTTTTATTCTTAATTTTCTGTTAATAAGTAAATAATTTACCCCAAAAAAAAGGCAAGCGTATTTGTAGTTTTGATAATCTAAAAAGAAAATCAGAACCCCATGAAAAATACAATCGTTCTTCTTTGTTCTATTTTGCTAATTCTTTCTTCATGCGTTACCCCAAAAATGCACAATGCATTACATACTCAGTATGATAATGCAAAAGCACAAATTGTAAAGAAGGATAAAAAGATTATTTCTTTAAGCGAAAAAGTAGAGGAGTTAGAAGGAGAAATTGCAAACATTAGAAAACAATTAGATGCCATGCGAAATGATTCTATTCAGAATGGGAAGGCATTAGTGCTGTTGCAAAATTCTTATGATAAATTAAGTAGTGCTTATGATTTGCTGGCAAGTAAAAATACTAGGAATATAGCGGAAAAAGCCAAAGAAACAAAAGCACTTTTAAAGCAATTAGAAAAAGCACAAAATGATCTTCTAACCAAAGAAGATGAGCTGAATAATCTATCCAATTCACTGGCTGAAAAACAGCAAGCCCTTGAAAAAGCACAGCAAGAATTAGAGGCGCGCTCAGTTAGGGTTGCAGAATTGGAATCCATTATAAACAAGAAAGACTCTATGGTAACTGCCCTAAAACACAGAATATCTAAAGCATTAATTGGCTTGGAAGGGGAAGGGCTAACAGTAGTGCAAAAAAATGGAAAAGTGTATGTATCCTTAGAAGAAGATTTGCTTTTTGCTTCTGGGAAATACCAAGTGGGCACGGCAGGAGTTTTTGCTTTAAACAAACTCTCAGCTGCACTTGCCAATCAAAACGATTTGGAAATTTTGGTGGAAGGACATACCGACAGCATACCTTTAAGCGGAAAATCAGCAGTAAAAGACAATTGGGATTTAAGTGTGCTAAGGGCAACTGCTGTGGTAAAAGTGCTGATGAGCAACCCTAATTTAAATCCTACTCAGCTCACTGCTGCCGGAAGAGGGGAGCATGTTCCATTTAAAAGTAACGCTACAAAAGAAGGTAGATCTGCCAACAGAAGAATTGAAATTATCTTAGCACCTAATTTGGATGATTTATTCGATTTACTAGAAGAATAAACGAAAAACCTCCTCAATTTTTCCGTATTGCTTGATGCTGATTTTGAAATCTTTTTTACTGAGTTTAGAATGTTTTGAAATAACGATTTGCTTATAGCCCAATTTCTCTGCTTCCAAAACTCTTTCTTCAATTCTGGTAACTGCACGCAATTCTCCTGAAAGACCAATTTCTGCTGCAAAGCAAACATCCATTCCCAAGGGCACATTTTTATCAGAGGAAAGTACAGAGCAAATAACTGCTAAATCAGTAGCGGTATCGTCAATTTTTATGCCACCTGTGATGTTCAGGAAAACATCTTTTGCGCCAAGACGAAAGCCACATCTTTTTTCCAACACGGCCAAAAGCATATTTAATCGCTTGCCATCATATCCAGTGGCAGAGCGTTGGGGTGTGCCATAAACGGCAGAACTTACCAAAGATTGAATTTCAATTAGTAAAGGGCGAGCCCCTTCCATAGTTGCAGAAATAGCTACTCCACTTGTTGGCTCATCTCTTTCTGAAATTAAAATCTCACTTGGGTTAGATACTTGCCGTAATCCGCCTTGCCCCATTTGATAAACGCCTAATTCTGAGGCAGAGCCAAAACGATTTTTTATGGTTCTTAGAATTCTATAAACATGATTTCTATCGCCCTCAAATTGTAAAACCGTATCTACCATATGTTCTAGGATTTTCGGTCCAGCCAAAGATCCGTCTTTTGTAATATGTCCAATTAAGAAAACAGCCGTCCCTGTTTCTTTTGCAAATTTTAAAAGCTCGCCAGTGCAAGATCTAATTTGAGATACGCTTCCAGGAGTGGAGTCAATCATGGAGGTATGCAAAGTTTGCACAGAATCGACCACTAAAATCTCGGGCTGTAATTGCTCTATTTGCTGAAAAATATTTTGGGTAGAAGTTTCGCATAAAATAAAACAGTTTTCGGAAGTTTCATTTATTCTGTCAGCTCGCATTTTTATCTGCTTTTCACTCTCTTCCCCTGATACATATAGCACTTTTTTGCTTTTCATTTGCAGAGCCAATTGCAATAGCAAAGTAGATTTTCCTATTCCAGGATCACCACCCAAAAGCACAATAGAGCCAGGCACAATGCCTCCCCCCAAAACCCTATTTAGTTCCTTATCAGGAGTAGCATACCTTTTTTCATCTGTAAAATTGATATCAGAAATTAAAGAGGGGGTATTTGTTTCCCCTTTTCTTCCACTCCAACTTTTTGTCTTTTCTTCCCTATTTATAACCTCCTCTACATAAGTATTCCATTCCTGACATGAAGGACATTTCCCCAACCATTTTGGTGATTGCGTACCACAATTCTGACAAAAAAATGCCGATTGAACTTTTTTAACCATTCTGTATTTTATCAATAATGTTTGTGCTTGAAAAACCTTCTGTAAGCGGAATAGTAATGACTTCCCCACCATTTCCCTGCACAATATTGTGCCCCACTATTTTCTGAATTTCATAATCACCTCCTTTTGCTAAAATATCTGGTTTTATTTCAGCAATTAAATTAATAGGGGTTTGCTCTGAAAAAAGAACGATAGCATCAACAAAAGAAAATGCAGCAAGCAATAGGGCTCTTGATTTTTCATCCACTATTGGTCGATTTTCCTTTTTTATTTTTTTAATGGAACTATCAGAATTAAGGCCGATAATAAGTTTATCCCCCAAGTCAGCAGTTTTTGCCAAAACCTCAACATGGCCTCTGTGCAAAATATCGAAACAACCATTGGTAAAAACAATTTTTTCGCCATTTGCTTTCCAGCTTTCTATCCTGGCTTTAAGCTCTTCTAAAGAGATTATTTTATCATTTATTTTATGAAGTTCTGACATGGCTTTTCTTTTTGGTTAAAAATAAGAATAATAAGGAAACCAGACCCATAATAATAGCAACTAATGTTTGTGCAACATGTACTACCGTAGGGAATACTAAAGCGGGATTAATTTTGCCTTCAGGCGGATTTAAGTTAATAAAGCCGACTCCCAATACTGCCAAACCTATCATCACAATGGCATGATAAGACCCGATACCTCCTGGGGTTGGAATTACCATACCAATTCCGCCAAGCACTAAAAGAAAAAGCCCATCTCCTACAGTAAGATGTGTGGTTTCACTCATGCTAAAAAAACAAATATAAGTCATTAAAAAATACATAATCCAGATACTAAAAGTGTGTATCCAAAAGGCGGACTTTTTTTTCATCTTTTTTATGCTTTTAAAACCCTCTTTCAGGCCTTCTATAAACGAAATGATTTTCTCATAAAAAATAGAATTTTTTATCCATCTTTTGATCAGAAAAAATCCAATAATTCCAATAGTCATTCCTCCTAATAAAATCAAAAGTTTACTGTTTCCCATATTGGCATCTGTTTGATGCGCCTGAAGGGTGGTAAAGAATTTAAGTAAGTCATCCAATTTTAAGAAAAGAGTCAGAATAATAAGGGCGAAAAGGAAAATAAAATCAATTACTCTTTCAACTAATATAGTCCCAAATAATTTATCAACTGGTATTTTTTCTGCTTGGTTTAATGCAGCGCATCTCGATATTTCTCCAGCTCTTGGAATAAACATATTGGTAAAATAGCCGACTGAAACAGCCGAAATACTGTTCATTTTTGAAGATTTGTAACCCAGGGCGTCTATCAAAACAATCCATCTTAACCCCCTGCTTACATAAGCCAAAGCCCCAAAAATCATAGATAAAATAACCCATGAAATTTCTACTTTCCGTATTTCTTCAAAGAGCTTTACAGGATTTTGATGTTGGAAAAGCATGTAAAGAATTGCAAAAGCAAAAGCAAAAGAAGCCCCATACTTCAAGATATTCAAAAAAGCATAATTTTTATTTTTTCCCATGGCGTAAAACTAAAAAATAATATTATCAATAAGGCGTACGCCTCCAAGATAAGCAGCAATGCAAATCGCATTATTATTTTCCTGAAAAAAGCTAATGTTTTGCAAATTGTTTGCATCAACAAATTCAAGATATTCTAAATCAACCTCTAATTGCTCTGAAAATTGTATTTTGATACAGTTTTTTAAATTAGTAATCGAAAATTTACCCTTGTTTGCTTTACAGAATTCCAAGGACTTATAAAGCATGGAGGCGGTTTCTAGATGTTTAGGGCTAAGCAATTTATTTCTAGAACTCATAGCTAAACCATTTTCTTTTCGTATTGTAGGTACAGAAACAATTTCGATGGGCAGATTAAGCTGTTTTGTAAGGGATTTGACTACTAAAATCTGTTGCAAATCTTTTTGCCCAAAGTATGCTTTATGTGGTTTTATAATATTAAAAAACTTCTCAATTATAGTTGCTACACCATCAAAATGTCCCTTTCGAAACTTCCCTTCCATTACATTATCCAAACCATTCAAATTAAAGTGTTTTGTTTTTTCATCAATGGTGTATAAATCAGAAACATCCGGAACATAAAGAACATCACAATTTATCTTTTCCAGTTTCGTTATATCATCCGAAAGTGTATTAGGGTAACTATTAATATCTTCTTTATTGCTAAATTGTGTTGGGTTTACAAAGATACTGCAAACTACAACAGAACATTGTTTTTTTGCTTGCCGCAAAAGCTCTAAATGACCATTATGAAGAGCTCCCATTGTAGGTACAAATCCAATGAGGGAGTCAGCTAAAGAAGAAAGAGAGGAAGATAAATCGCTTTTTGTTTTAAATATTTGCATTTAGCTAATAAAAATTAGAGCACAAAACTAAGGCAATTGCTTGATAAAAATCATATATTTTCGTAAATTTGCACACTTAATTAGAAATTATGGGAAAGAAAAAAGTATTATTTATATCACAGGAAATCTATCCTTATTTGCCAGAAACTGAGATGTCATTAATTGGCAGACACCTTCCTCAACAAATACAGGAAGACGGAAAAGATATCCGAATTTTTATGCCAAGATATGGAGTGGTAAACGAAAGAAGACATCAATTACATGAAGTAATTCGTCTTTCAAGAATGAATTTGATTGTTGACGATTTTGACCATCAGCTCATTATTAAGGTGGGCTCTATTCAGTCAGCAAGGATGCAAGTATATTTTATCGACAATGAAGATTATTTCCCAAAAAAGAAATACTTTCATAATGAAGAAGGAAAGTTTTTTGACAATAATGATGAGCGAATGATATTCTTTTGTAAGGGTGTTGTTGAAACGGTTCGCAAATTAGGTTGGTCGCCTGATATTATCCATTGTCATGGCTGGATATCTTCATTGGTTCCACTTTACATCAAGAAACTATACAATGAAGACCCCTTGTTTAACAATTCAAAGGTAATATTTTCTGTTTATGATACCGATTTTCCGGGAGAACTAAACAAAGAAATATGCGAAAAACTTTTGTTTGAAAGCAACTTAAATAAAAAGGATGTTGAAGGCTTGAAAAATCCGGATTATATTTCTCTTAATAAATTTGCTATCGATTATGCAGATGCAGTAGTAAAAGTTGGGAAAAAGATTGATAAAAGAATTTGCAAACATATAGATAGTTGTGGCAAACCCATAATGGTTCATCCTGGCGGAGAAGATGGAGTGTATGCTAGCGCCTATGCCGATTTTTATGAGGAACTTTATGAAGAAGTAGAGGAAGGTGAGCTAGAATTAACGGATTAGATAAATGAACAAATATATAAGCACTTTTTGTCTTTGTGCTACCTTACTGATATTTTCCTGTACCGACCCAAACTTAATTGGCCTTGAAGTTCAACCTCCTTCAGATGGAATTACAGTTACGCTTTCTTCTGTAAAAAACAATTTAAAATTAAGTACTATTTCAGAGGACTCTTTGCGTTCGGATGAAACTTCTACTTTGCTTTTAGGACATCAAGTTACCGATTTTGTATTTGGAAATTCTTGGGCGGCTTTTGCTACTCAATTCCAACTACCTTTTAATAATGTAGATATTGGGAATTCGGATAGTTTGTTTGTCGATTCAGTAGTTTTAGCTTTATCATATGCAGGGATATATGGAGAAAATAATCAGCTATTTAATGTTACGGTTAATGAAATTTCAGAACCCATTTTTAAAGATAGCGTTTATTATTCTAATCATATAGTAGGATACTCTAATCAGCTTGCTTCTTTGAATTATGTTACTTTTAATACAGAAGATAGTGTGATTGTTGGCGGAGAAATGAATGCTCCTCATTTACGCTTGAAATTAGATGATAATTTTGGGGAAAGAATATTAGATGAATCTGGTACGACTAATCTGGAAGATAACGCACAATTTGTAGAATTTTTTAAAGGATTAGTTTTAAGTGCTGCTGATGGCACCAACAATCCTTTGGGTGGTTCAATAGTATATTTCAGTCCATCAGCAGCTAATACTAAACTGACAATTTATTATCATAGCACCAATGTAGATTCTCTTAGTTTAGATTTCTCTCTTTCAGGAGATGCGGCCAGAGTTAATCTTTTTAATGAAAAAGATATGTCGCAATTATTGCAACAAACCGACACTTCCACAAATACTTATATCCAATCCATGGCAGGATATAAAACAGTTATTGAAATACAACATTTGGATACACTAAAAACATTTTTCAAAAATAAAGCCATTAATAGAGTTAACCTTAGTTTTGAATTAGATGGCTCGGATACTGCTGATTTCTCCCCTCATGGAAGAATGTATTTGGTAAGAGTAGATGAGCAGGGGAAGGACTATTTTCTAATCGACTATATTGTAGAAGGAGAAGAACACTTTGGCGGCAAGGTAGAAAACGGAAAATACACCTTTAATGTTACAAGATATTTCCTTCAGTTATTAAACAATGAGGACTATACCAATAAGCTATATTTGGTGGCAGCTGGTGGGGCAGTAAATGCCAAAAGAACAATATTGCCAAAAGATAAAATAAGTTTCAATATCATTTATACCGATTTATAATGTGTGGAATTGTAGGATATGTAGGTGGCCAGCAGGCCTATCCCATTATAGTAAAAGGTCTTCATAGATTAGAATATAGGGGCTATGATAGTGCTGGCATTGCGATTACAACTGATAAGCAATTAAATATTTACAAACAAGCCGGCAAGGTTTCCGATTTAGAAGATTTTGTAAAGGACAAAAATGTAAAGGGGAATATAGGGATTGGCCATACGCGTTGGGCAACCCATGGTGTCCCCAATCAACTAAATGCACACCCTCACAAATCAGGCGATAGCAATTTGGCACTTATACATAATGGGATTATTGAAAATTATGATTCCTTAAAAAAAGCACTAATAAAAAGTGGGCATGTAT
>DUAL01000341.1:0-334 GCA_012960835.1 Flavobacteriales bacterium
CAAACTTATAAAAATATTGAGTGGGTTATTGCTAATGATGGCTCTACGGATAACACTAAAGAGGTTGTGGAAGAGTTATCGAAAAAATCTAGTTTCCCAGTAACCTTTATTAATGCAGATATGCGCATTGGAAAGCCAAGAATGGATAATGAACTTATGAGTCATGCTAATGGTGAATTCTTTATTTGGAATGATTCAGACGATTTTTTTGTTCCCGATGCTATCAATAGATTGGTTGAATTATGGCACAATATCCCTAATATAAAGCGTCATGAATATCTTGGGGTAATGGCTTTATGTTCCAACAATAAAGGGGTCATGCAAACTTTGAGTT
>DUAL01000341.1:401-5570 GCA_012960835.1 Flavobacteriales bacterium
AGATCCGATTTAATAAAGAATAAAAGGTTTTTAGAGGTTGATTTTTTAATCACCGAGTCAAGCTTCTGGCAACCTATAGCTTCTGGTATGAGGGTTATATTTTTATCTAGTGTTTTGAAAATCATGGATAGGACAGCTCCGAGCAGTATTTCATTTGGCGAAAAGATGGAGTACAACCGTGGTAAGGCGTATGCTATTTCACTTTCAGATATTGGTTATCATTTTTACAGAAGAAGCGTAAAGTATAGGCTGTGGAAGGTGCTGAACTATTGGCGATATAGTGTCTTAGGTGAATTGAGTTTTTTAAGGTCCGTTAGAATGTGGAAGATAGTACTGCACAACCCTTTATATCTATTGCTTTACCCTGTTGGATACTTATTGGCTTTGCGTGATCGTGTTAAAGGAAAGGCTGTAATGACACATAGGGCATTTGACAATGCTAATAAAAATGTCAAAATTACCGTTAAAAAAATAGGATAAAATACTTATGGATTTTGGTAAACATAATTAAAAAAAAGTCTAGACAACTTTATAGTTGTAAAAAACAAGTAGGTATTTAATCTATACTTATACTTTTGTAAGGGCAAGGTTGATTTTGATGAAAGTAGCAAAAATAATTACAACATCTTTTGTTCCTAGGGTTGTTAGAGAGACTAGCGAATTATGCGGCAATCCGTTGGGTTTTTTTTCCCATAGCCAGAATTTCCCTTCAAAAGAATCAGTGCTTGATTTATTAAAATTTGTTATAAACAGGGAAAAAGAGTGCGACCCTGGCTGTAGCACAGACTTGATTATTGTTAATAATGATACAGGATGGCAAAAGGGCATTGAGTATTTAGACACGGTTAATCAGGTAAGATTAAAACGTGGCGTGATACGTGTATTTCATAGAGAGAATTTTGGCAGGTCTTTCGGGGGTTATAATTTTGCATTTAAAAAACTCAAGGATGAATATGATTATTTTATTTTTACTGAAGATGACACAGTAATAAGTGTCGATGGATATGCGTCAATCGGAATCGATATTTTTAATAAAACTGAAAATTGCGGTTTTGTAGCTTATGAAGGCGTATCAAATAAATCCATGTTTAACTTAAGTAAAGAAGATACGATATCGGCTCACGGCGGGGTAGGATTATCGAGTACAAGAGTATTAAATTATATTTTGGATAAATACGGGTCGTTGCCGTATGCCAGAAAAGGATCGTCACAAGAGTATGTGGATATTATAAAAAATGGTGAAATTGCATTCACTAATAAAATATATAAGGCCGGGTTTCAACTTGTAAGCGTACCAAAAAATATAAAACTATATGGCTTTGCGTACGATATGATGAACGGTATTAGTATTAAAAGATACCCATCTTTATTTGAGGTAATTAATCACAAAGTAAAAATAATTCTCTATAAAATTTCAATAGTAAGAAGAATACACAGACTCTGCAAGAATGTTTTCAGGGAAACTTAGCTTATCGGCTTAATTAAGAGTCTTATTTCAATAAAAATATCTAAATACTATTCTTTCTGATTTTTGCGGAGCTGTTCCCTTGTGAAACCCAAGATCATTAAATAAAATTGCATCACCTGCTTTGCACTCTAAAACAAAATCTTTATCACTGCGCAAAGCCTCCTCACCACTATCAATAAAATTCTCTAGAGACTCCTTAGAGCAAACATTTAGTAATTCGTTGTAATATTCCCCTTTGACTAAATTCACTGCATCTTGAAGAAGCAATATTGGTTTATAAGCTACAATCCCTTCATTTATTAGTTTTCTAATGGCTATATTAATTTTATGAGAATATGGAAGGTACGAAAAACATCCATTTTGATATTTCACATGAATAAATAATTTATTGACATTATTCAAAGACATAATTCCACTTGTGCCTCCAAAAAACTCAGCAGGATGTGTTGCCCCTCCAAATGCTTGATCACAGTGCCATCCCACTATATTTTTATCGCTTTTATAAGAGACATAGCTATCAATTCTAGAAATTGACCTAAAGCCCTGAAAGCCCAAAGTATCGATTAATGATTTAAATTTAGGCCTATAGGTTTGAGAAATTAAAAAATATGAATCTTGATAAAGCTTAGGAGTAATAGGCTTATAAATGTGTTTATAAACTCTAGGGTCAAAAAATCTTACCGCACTACTAAAGTATGAAATATTTTCATTGCTCATGCCGGAATCGTAACGTTTTGCAATCTCTACAAATTTACTGACATCCTGAGGGTCGATCAGCCCTTTGATTACAGTAAATCCTTTTTGCTTATATTCTGTTACAACTTTGTCTATAACCATAAACGCTCCTTAAGATATTGTGGTCTGAATTTTATATGATGATTTCCATTTTAGTCTTTAAGCCCTAACAATTATTATTTACTCAATTCAAAGAGAGTTGTACTGCGCAAAGGAGTAAATGATAAAGTTGACAATCTTGTTGATGGTGCTATTTCTGATACTTTGTAATGACTCATAAATGACTTTCATTCTAACTTCTTTTGCTACCTTCTGTTCAATATCGTTTAAAATTTAAAATTGATCTCTTTATTCACGATATTTTGTGTGCCGATTTTTTGATTTTTTGATTTTTGTTAAAGTTTTGTTAAACCATTTCATAAGTTATAGATGTAAAACATGCTACTGGGTGACTTTATTTTGACTGCAATTATACAATTTAACTTTATTAAGTAATATAAAATTTAGTCTTTTTTGAAATATAAATTAAATTTTTTAGATATGGAACCATGAGAAAAATAGTTTTGAATTTTATAAAATCACGTATTCATGAATAGTAGTCAACTATCACTATCTATTTTTGGGGGGACGGGGTTCATAAGTAAGCAAAAATGTATATTATCAGGTAGAGAAGTTCGGGATCCTCTAAGTGACAATATTGTTTACTTTATTAGCACAACCCATAATTACCATGTTTTTGATGATCTTAAGAAGGATATAAATACAAATTTAATAGTTCTTATGGAAGTCCTTGATACCATAAAAGAAAAAAATAACATTGTTGTAAACTTTATTTCTTCATGGTTTGTTTATGGAGAAACTAGTTTGCCAGCACATGAAAATGATTGTTGCCAACCTAAAGGCTTTTATTCTATTACGAAGCATGCTGCAGAAGAGTTGTTGATTTCATTCTGTAAAACTTATGGGATAAAGTATAGAATACTGAGATTAAGCAATGTTTATGGGCGTGGTGATAATGGTATTTCTAAGAAAAAAAATGCGCTTCAGTATTTAATTTCAGAAATGAAAAAAAATAATCCAATCAGCCTCTATCATGGTGGAGATTTTTATCGAGATTATATGCATATTGATGATATTTGTAGAGCGATTGATTTATGTGTTGAGAGCGGGCCGTTCAATGAAATTATTAATATTGGGACAGGTAAGAAAGTAAAATTTAGGGATGTTATTGAGATTGCAAAAAAAGAACTTAACTCTGATAGCAAAATTACTACAATCAATCCTCCACAGTTTCATAAAGTCATTCAAGTAAAAGATTTTTACATGGATGTATCTAAATTAGAGAAACTTGGATTTAATCCAAGAATTAATATCGAAGAGGGAATAAAAGATATATGTCATCATTAAACGAACAAATTACTAGTTTTTTAGAGAGTGTAGGGGAAGATAACGATATTCTGCATTTCTTGTACAATATGAATAATAAAAAATTTGACCGTAAAAATCAAAGTATTTATTATTCTGGCCCTTTTTGGGACAATAAGGAAGTTGTTGCCATAATAGAAACTCTATTAAGTGGAAAATGGCTAGTGAGCGGAGAGAAGGTTAATAAATTTGAACGTCAATTCTCTAAAAAATTTGGTCATTCTGCTTCAGTTATGGTCAATTCCGGAAGTTCGGCAAATCTCGTAATGATAGCTGCATTGAAGAAATATTTTGATTGGCATGATGATGATGAGATTATCGTTTCTCCAGTTGGATTTCCGACTACAATCGCCCCATTATTGCAAAATAATCTAACTCCAGTTTTTATAGATATTGATATAAAAGATCTAAATTTTAACTTAGATGAGATAGAGCAAAAAATTACCAAAAAAACAAAAGGAATATTTGTATCTCCAGTTCTAGGCAATCCTCCCGATATGGACCAACTAACCGATCTTGCTAAGAAACATAATATTGAGATTATTTTGGATAATTGTGATAGTCTTGGTAGTAAGTGGAATGATAGCGATTTGTCATCTTATGCTGTAGCAAGTTCGTGCTCTTTTTATCCGGCACACCATATAACTACTGGTGAAGGTGGTATGGTCTCGTCTAATATAGAGGAAATCGTTGATTTAGCAAGGAGTTTTGCCTGGTGGGGGAGGGATTGCTATTGTGTAGGATCTGCTAATTTATTGACTAATGGCACATGTAAAAAAAGGTTTGATAAATGGCTGCCTGATGTAGATATTTTAATAGATCACAAGTATGTTTTTTCTAATATTGGTTACAATTTAAAACCTTTAGATATGCAAGGTGCTATTGGAATTGAACAATTACTAAAATTTGATGACATTCATAAGATGAGGAGGCTTAATAAAAGAATCATATCTGAATTCTTTATTAAGCATATTAAAGGCGTTCGTATAGTTGAAGAGCATAAAAAAGCAGAAACAAGTTGGTTTGGAGTCCCTGTTGTGTGTGATACGCCTTTAATAAAAGAAAAACTTGTAAAATATCTGGAAGATAATAAAATACAAACAAGAAATTATTTTGCAGGAAATATATTGCAACATCCTGCTTATAGTCATTTGGAAGATGCCTCATCTTATCCAATTTCAAATTCGGTATTGAGGAATATTTTCTTTGTCGGGTGCTCTCCTACATATAGTGATGAAATGCTTGAGTATATTGAATCTGTATTAAAAAATTTTTCATTAAACTGATTTAGGTTTTTTAAAGTAGCCTCCAATGTTTCACAACCCAAAACTCCACGATCCACATGTCAATTATTTCCCTTACATAGATGGCCTTAGAGCAATCGCAGTTTTATCTGTGGTTTTTCATCATTTGTTACCCAATCTGGTTCCGGGTGGTTTCGTAGGTGTTGATATTTTTTTTGTTATTTCAGGGTATTTAATTACAAGAATTATAACAAGAGAGATCAACGAAAATTCTTTTACTTTTATTGGCTTTTATGA
>DUAL01000341.1:5654-9227 GCA_012960835.1 Flavobacteriales bacterium
ATTATTTTTTGTCTCAAATATAATCTTTTGGAGAGACTTGCAAGAAGGGTATTTTGCTGCAATGGATACAGCACTCAATCCTGTTGTTCACACTTGGTCTTTGGCAGTTGAAGAGCAGTTCTATATATTCTTTCCTATTCTTCTTTTACTTTTACACAAAATTAAGTTTGTAAAAATTACATTCTTCTTATTCTTCTTATTCATTATTTCATTAATAGGAAGCGAACTTTTTTTAAATGAGAAAAGAGTGGCAGTTTTTTTTCTAACTCCGTTTAGGGCTTGGGAGTTATTAGTCGGTGTTTTGTTGGCATTTAATATTTTCCCAAAACTATACAATCGATTTTTTGCAGAATTATTCATTGGTTTAGGAATTGTAGCAATATTATTCTCTTGTTTTTTTTATAGCCCATCCACTCTCTTTCCGGGTTTAAGTGCTCTATTGCCCACTTTAGGGTCGGCCGCTATTATTTATGCAGGACAAAATGGATATAGTTTTACTAGGTCGATTTTAGAATTTCGCCCCCTTGTGTATATTGGTTTAATATCGTACTCACTTTATTTATGGCATTGGCCAGTAATTGTTATAGCCGGTTTGATAATTTCAAATTCATTTACAATTATAGATGCTACGTTCCTTTTATTTATATCAATTGGTTTGGCAAGTTTGTCTTATCATTTTATAGAGCAACCATTTAGAGGTAAAAAAGGGATTGAGAAATTTAGTAGACCTATGGTGTTTAAATCATCTTTAGTTGTAGTTTTTGGTTTATCTCTTTTTTCATTAGCTGGAATTCTAACAAATGGCTACGAACATAGATTTTCTGATGAAATAATTGATTTTGACAGGGCGAGATCTCCAGATTTTTCATACAAGAGTTGCGACAATAGGCCCGATCCTGAAACATGGTGCACTATAGGAGAGAAGGGCTCTCCAACTCAAACAATAGTTTTCGGAGATAGTCATCTTTTATCATGGTCCCCCGCCCTTGATAAGTTTTTTAAAAAACGTGGAGAAAGTGCAGTTCTGGCAGTTTTATCAAACTGCCCCCCAATTTTTGGAGTGAAAAGCTGGGATTCTAAGCATAGAAGTAATAAAGTGTGTGTAGATAAAAGCTTCGAGGTTGAAAAGCTAATCAAGAATAATAACAACATTAAAAATGTTGTTATTGTCGCTATTTGGAGGACGTATTTTTTACAAGATTCTTCTTTGGAAGTAGTGGTAGAAGGCGGTAAGAAATATGCAGGTGGGTTAGCTGCTTACGAAGGACTTAAGAGTACTATAAACAAGATCAATCAATATGATAAAAATATTGTGCTGATTGGCCCTGTTCCCACATATGAAAAAAGTGTACCTTTTCTCCACGCCAAAGCTTTGAATAGAAATATAAAATTCCCAACTTCTGATTTAATAGATCAGCAAAAAAGAAATGGTAAGTTTTATGACTTAATAGATTCATTCTTATCTACAAATAATTTTAACTTTATTGATCCATTGGAATGGATGTGTAACAAAGAATGCATTACCACTAAAAATGGAAAATCATTGTATCATGATTCAAATCATTTGAATAAATTTGGCGCTTTGAGTTTTGAAAATACATTAAATGAAAAATTAGAATTGTCTTTGTTTAAAAAATAGCTACAATCTGTATAGTTTGAACTTTTATCTATTACAAATAAGGTAGCGTTTTATGAATGAAATGGCAAATAGGCTAGAACGAGACTATTTTAAAGATAATAGAAGTATGTTTTAAGTTGTTAAACGATTGTGTAATTAAATGAAGCCAAAATTATTATTAATTACTAATAAGTTAGATTGTAATATTGGCGGTAGAGAGCAGCTTAGCAGCCTTAATCACAGCATCTTAGAAGATGTGTACAAGAATCAATTTCATCTAGTTGAAGTTGAAAAGTCACCGCCTGTTTCTTTTTATGAAAAAGTATCTGCTTTTAGAGGTTATATTGACGGCCTAAATATGGCCAATATTATCCGTATTGTAGAGGAAGTGACGGCGAATAATATTGATCAGGTTTTTATAGATGGATCCAACTTTGGAGAGCTGACTAGAGCTCTAAAGAGTTCCGCTCCACAGGTAAGGATATATACATTTTTCCATAATGTAGAGGCAAGATTTTTCTGGGGCTCGTTTAAAGAATCACCTTCTATTCGCTCATTGTCAGTTTTTATAGCTAATTATTTGTCAGAAAGGAAATCTGTAAAATATAGCAATAAAATTATTTGTCTAAATGAAAGAGACAGTTCTTTATTGGGAAAATGGTACGGAAGAAGGGCCAATTATACGTCTCCAATGAGTATCTTGGATAAATTTACAGGAATAAAATCTATAAATAAGGCTCCACAACGATTCGCTCTATTTGTTGGCGGCGATTTTTATGCTAATATTTCTGGTATTCAATGGTACGTAGAGAACGTCTCGGCTTTCGTGGATATACATACCTACATAGTTGGCAGAGGCATGGAAAAACTTAAAGAAAAACTTGAGATAAATGATAAAGTTAGGGTTATTGGTGAGGTGGACAGTTTAGAGCAATGGTATCTGGACTCATATCTTGTCATAGCACCTATTTTCAATGGATCTGGTATGAAGACTAAAGTAGCTGAAGCTTTAATGTTTGGTAAAAAAATCATCGGAACTCCTGAAGCATTTGCGGGCTATGAAAGCATAGTTGGTTCTGCGGGGGTTGTGTGTAATAATGCGCAAGAATTTATTACCGCCATTGATAATGCTGAGCACTTAGTTATTGCTAATCATGATAGTGCATTGAGAGAAGTCTATCAAGCTAATTATTCCTATGGTGCTGCAAAGAAGAGACTAGAAAATATTCTAAAAATGTAGTTTAGTTGTATAATTCATTAATGAAGATTAGCATCATAACACCAAGGTTCTCTTTAGCTGGAGTTCCTCTTGCTCAAATTAGATTTGCAAAATCCTTATCATCTTTAGGGCATGACGTTGTTTTAATAATTGGACATGTTAATAAAGGTTATGAATTGCCAACTATTGATGGTGTTAATGTACAAGTTTTAGGAAAAGAAAGAGCAATATCCATGATTGGTTCTATAGCTACTCATTTGCAAAATCGCAAACCTGACGTTGTATTCTCTGCCGAAGATCATCTTAATGTTATTGTACTTATGGCAGCTTTTTTTGCTAGATCTAAAGCCAAAATAAGTTGTTCTTCTAGGGTAACTCCGTTTGATACTTATTCAAACAAATTTCTTTCAAAGCGCTGGGTTCTTAAGCAATTAATGAAATTATTTATGCATAGGGCAAAGGTATTAACTTGCGTATCAAAAGACATGGTTAAACAGTACAAGATTGTCTTTAATAATCCTCCACATATTAGTATTTATAATATTGTCGAAGATTCACAAGCATACTCTAGAATGTTAGAGCCATTGAACGACCCCTGGTTCGATGACGATTTGCCTATGATAGTCGCAGCTGGAAGGCTTGCACCTTGGAAAGGTTTTTCAGATTTGATTTATGCAATGAAAGAGCTAAATAAGACGACAGAAGCAAGGCTAACTATTCTTGGTGGCGGCCCCTT
>DUAL01000342.1:0-256 GCA_012960835.1 Flavobacteriales bacterium
CAAGTATGAAATCTATTTGGGATTTCTCTGACGCAATGATTTTTGCAATGATATTTCCGAATATGGTTGGCTTATTCTTCTTGTTCCCAGAAGTTAAAAAAGAACTTGCCAGATATTTAAAAGCTATTAGTAAATAATAGTGAAGCGAGAACTAAAAAACTATTTTACATTTAATAAAAAGGAGCGAAACGGAATTTTGCTCCTTTCTTTTGTATTGCTTGTTTTGGTGGTGTTTTATCAGTTTTCGTATTTATTG
>DUAL01000342.1:512-9166 GCA_012960835.1 Flavobacteriales bacterium
ATAAAAGAGTATGTATCAATTCCCAAAACCAAAAAACCAGTTACTATAAATCACCAACCAAAAACTACAAACCAAATTATTGAACTCAATAGGGCCGATAGTTTAACTCTTATTTTCATAAAAGGAATAGGTCCTTTTTACGCCAAACAAATTATAAACTATCGTGATGAATTAGGTGGTTTTCTTTCTTTCAGTCAATTTGCTGAAATTTGGGGCTTGGAAAAATTAGATGTAGAAAAACTGCAACAACAAACAACAATTGACACTTTATATATAAGGAAGATTAATATCAATCTTGCTAACATAGATGAATTAAGAAATCATCCATACCTAAATTATAAAGAGGCAAAAATGATAGTGAATTTCAGGATTCAGCATGGTGATTTTTCTAGCGTAAAAGACATTCAGAAAATAAAACCAATAAGCCGAGAATTATTTCGTAAAATTGCACCCTATTTAAAAACAGATGATTAGCGACAGATTAGACAAAGCAATTAGAGAGGTGCCTAACTTTCCAAAAGAGGGGATAAACTTTAAAGACATTACTCCTTTATTGATGGATGCTGAATTAACGAATGGCATAATAGATGCCTTCATCAATCAGTTAAATCGAGTAAAATTGGATGCAATTGTTGGTATTGAAAGTAGGGGTTTTTTGTTTGGCTTTCTGCTAGCAAACAAAATGGGCATTCCTTTTGTTCCAATTCGAAAAGTGGGTAAATTGCCGGGTGAAACCCTTAAATATAAATACGATTTGGAATATGGTTCGGCAGAAGTAGAAATCCATAAGAACGATATCCAAAAAGAGTGGAATATTTTGGTGCATGACGATTTGCTAGCCACAGGAGGAACGGCTTGTGCAGTAGCAGAACTCATTCAACAATTAGGGGCAAAAGTAGCAGGATTTGCTTTTGTAGTTGCACTTGACTTTTTAAATGGTAAATCAAAATTAAGAGCATACTCAGATAATATTATCAGTTTAAAAGATTATTAAATAAATGGATTTTAGTTATAACGAAAATCAAAAAATGATTGCTGATATGATTCAGCAGTTTGGTAAACAAAATATCACGCCTTTTGTGCGTGAGTGGGACGATACTCAAACTTTTCCAGTAGAAGTTTTTAAGAAATTAGGCGAATTAGGATTAATGGGAGTATTGGTGCCAACTGAGTATGGGGGTTCCGGCTTTTCCTACACCGAATATGTAACGGCTATTGAGCAACTTTCCATTTTAGACCCTTCCATTGGGCTTTCTATGGCGGCACACAACTCCCTTTGTACTGGGCATATTTTGCAGTTTGGTAATGAGGAACAAAAACAAAAATGGTTGCCCAAGCTAGTAACTGCTGAGTGGATTGGAGCTTGGGGGCTAACCGAGCATAATACAGGATCGGATGCAGGTGCAATGGCAACCACTGCTATTAAAGATGGAGAGGATTGGGTAATAAATGGTGCAAAAAACTTTATTACGCATGCCATTTCAGGAGATGTTGCTGTTGTAATTGCAAAAACTAGCGAAAAAGGAGATGCGCATGGTATGAGCACTTTTGTTATTAAGAAAGGTACTCCTGGTTTTTCTTCAGGAAAAAAAGAAGATAAATTAGGAATGCGAGCATCAGAAACTGCTGAACTCATTTTTGATAATTGCCGTGTTCCAGAAGAAAATATTTTAGGCAATATTGGAGATGGTTTTGTTCAGGCTATGAAGGTTTTGGATGGGGGAAGAATCTCGATTGCCGCTTTGGGTTTAGGGATTGCTAAGGGGGCTTATCAGGCGGCCTTACAATATTCTAAAGAAAGGCATCAATTTGGTAAACCAATCTCTCATTTTCAGGCCATAGCTTTCAAATTAGCTGATATGGCAACCGAAATTGAGGCCTCTGAACTCTTGATTTACAATGCTGCTGACAAAAAAAATAAAGGAGAACAGATGACTTTGGAAGGGGCTATGGCGAAATATTACTCCTCAGAAGTGGCGGTAAAAGTAGCTACTGATGCAGTGCAAGTACTAGGAGGTTATGGCTATACAAAGGACTTTCCGGTGGAGCGTTTTTATCGTGATTCCAAACTCTGTACAATAGGAGAAGGAACTTCCGAAATTCAAAAATTAGTTATTGCAAAACAAATTTTGAAATAACTTTGTCCATTATAAAGATATTTATACTTTTGCAGCCCAAATTAAAACAGTAGAATGATAATTATACCAGTAAAAGAAGGAGAACAAATTGACAGAGCTCTTAAAAGGTTCAAGAAAAAATTCTTGAGAACAGGAACCATGAAGCAATTGCGCTCCAGAAAGCAGTTCACTAAAAAATCGGTAATCTTACGCGAACAAAAACTAAAAGCTGCTTATTCTCAAAAACTACTTCAGGAAGACGAATAAGTCTTAAAAATCATATTTTTCTTTAGGTTTATTATACTTTTTTTGTGTATATTCGTATACTTCTAAAAGACAGGTTTATGCATAAGGAAAAATTCCTACACTATTTAAAGCACGAAAAAAGATATTCCGTTCATACAATTCTTTCTTATACTACCGATTTAGAGCAATTTATTAAGTTCCTATTCTCAGAATTTCAAATAAATTCTGTCAAAAAAGTAAATTTCCAATTCGTCAGAAGCTGGGTTGCTAATCTTCTAAACAATAATATTTCTGCTCGCTCTGTAAACAGAAAGATCACTACTCTAAAAACTTATTTTCGATTTTTAATAAAAGAAGATATAATAGAGCTTAGCCCAATGCAAAAAATTATCTCTCCTAAAACTTCCAAAAGATTAGCTGTTTTTGTGGAGGAAATAAAAATGGAAGAACTATTCAATGAGATTGATTTTGGAGAAGGGTTTTTAGCCCAAAGAGATAGGTTGATTTTAGAATTATTTTATTTTACAGGAATTAGATTATCAGAACTTATTAATCTCAAAAATAAGGATATTGATTATTCTAATTCTACTATATTGGTTTTGGGAAAACGGAATAAAGAAAGGTTAATTCCTCTAACTTCTCCTATTTTAGCTAACATCAAACAATTAAGTTCTTTAAATAAAAGTGAATTTTTATTTATAACCGAAAAAGGAAAGCAAATTTCTGCAAAACAAGTTTATCGTTTAGTAAATAAGTATCTTTCCATGGTAACTTCTTTAGATAAAAAAAGCCCACATATTTTGCGCCATACATTTGCTACTCATATGCTTAACAATGGTGCCGATATCAATGCGATTAAAGAAATTTTAGGACATACTAGCTTGAATGCGACACAGCACTATACACATAATACCATTGAAAAATTAAAAACAGTTTATAAACAAGCTCACCCAAGAGGATAAAACCAAAAATTATGACTATCAATATCCATTCCATTCATTTTCATATCGATAACAATTTAGAAAGTTTTATCGAAAAAAAGATAAATAAGTTATTAAAATTGGACAATAAGATAATCAGCTCTGATGTTTTTTTAAAATTGAGCAAAGCAGAATCTTATTCTAACAAAATAGCTGAAATCAAACTAAAATATCCCGGCTCCGAATTCTTTGCTAAAAGAAAATCCGACACATTTGAAGAATCAACCAATCAAGTTTTTCATGCTTTACGAAAACAAATCTTGAAAAATAAAGCGAAAAAGTAACTCTTTACTAGGTTAAAACAAATTCCAAAAAAATCTATTTTATTGTTTGGGTGAAATTAAAAAACTTTAATACATTTGCAACCCCTTTTTAAGGGTATAGTTCTTTGTTATTAATAGGAAGAGTGATTGCCGATATAGCTCAGTTGGCTAGAGCAGCTGATTTGTAATCAGCAGGTCGTGGGTTCGAGTCCCTCTATCGGCTCTAAACAGCTGGGGAGATACTCAAGCGGTCAACGAGGACAGACTGTAAATCTGTTGGCATAGCCTTCACAGGTTCGAATCCTGTTCTCCCCACGAATTACTAGCGGAAGTAGCTCAGTTGGTAGAGCATCAGCCTTCCAAGCTGAGGGTCGCGGGTTCGAATCCCGTCTCCCGCTCAAAGCTATGTTTAGCCGATGTAGCTCAGGGGTAGAGCGTTTCCTTGGTAAGGAAGAGGTCACGGGTTCAATTCCCGTCATTGGCTCTATAAGATTGATAAAAAAGTAAATTAAGTAAAAATAAATTAAGTAAAATAGTAACTAAAAAACAAAGCAATGGCAAAAGAAAAATTTAACCGTACCAAGCCACATTTAAACATTGGTACTATTGGTCATGTAGATCATGGAAAAACTACATTGACAGCCGCTATTACTAAAGTATTAGCAGCAAAAGGATTAGCTGAAATAGCAACTTTTGATTCAATAGATCATGCTCCTGAAGAAAAAGAAAGGGGTATAACTATTAATACTGCTCACGTTGAATATGAGACCGAAAACCGTCATTATGCACATGTTGATTGTCCAGGACATGCAGATTATGTCAAGAATATGGTAACAGGTGCTGCTCAGATGGATGGAGCAATATTGGTGTGTGCTGCAAATGATGGACCTATGCCTCAAACAAGAGAACACATTTTATTAGGAAGACAAGTTGGTATTCCTAGAATGGTTGTATTTATGAATAAAGTAGATATGGTAGATGATGAGGAACTCCTTGAATTAGTCGATATGGAGATAAGAGAATTACTTTCATTTTATGAATATGATGGAGATAATACTCCTGTGATTGCTGGTTCAGCTCTTGGTGCATTAAATGGTGAAGCTGAGTGGGTAGGAAAGATTGATGAGCTTATGGCTGCTGTAGATTCTTATATAGAGGAGCCAGTAAGGGATAATGAAAAACCATTTTTAATGCCAATTGAAGATGTATTTACTATTACTGGTAGAGGAACAGTGGCTACAGGTAGAATTGAAACGGGTGTTGCTAATACTGGTGATGCTGTTGATATTATTGGAATGGGTGCTGAGAAGCTAAGTTCTACTGTTACAGGTGTTGAGATGTTTAGAAAAATACTTGATAGAGGTGAAGCTGGTGATAATGTTGGAATCTTATTAAGAGGAATTGAGAAGTCAGATATTAGAAGAGGAATGGTTATTTGTAAACCAGGATCAGTAACTCCTCATACCAAGTTTAAAGCAGAGGTGTATATATTAAAGAAAGAAGAAGGTGGAAGGCATACCCCTTTCCATAATAAATACAGACCACAGTTTTACATCAGAACAACTGATGTAACTGGTGAGATTTTCTTGCCTGATGGGACTGAAATGGTAATGCCAGGGGATAATTTAACTATTACAGTTGAATTGATAAATGGGGTGGCAATGAGTGAAGGATTACGATTTGCTATTAGAGAAGGAGGAAGAACAGTAGGTGCGGGACAAATTACTTCAATAATTGAGTAAAAACATAGTTTTTCGGCAATAAAGGAAGACATTTCGCCTTCCTATTGCTGTTTAAACGGGTGTAGCTCAATTGGTAGAGTAGTGGTCTCCAAAACCATTGGCTGGGAGTTCGAGTCTCTCCACCCGTGCTAGAAGAGAAAAAGAAAGATTGATAAAGATAGGTTCATATATTAAAGAGTCGGTTGACGAGTTATTACATAAGGTAAGTTGGCCAAGCTGGTCAGATTTACAGAGTAGTGGAATAGTAGTTGCAATTGCAACTGTAATAATTTCTGCTATTATTTATTTTATGGATACTATTTTTAGCGGGATGATGAAGGTATTTTATGATTTTTTTGGATAAATTACAGATGGAGGAGCAAGCAATACAACATAAATGGTATGTGGTGAGGGTAAAAGGTGGCCAGGAAAAGAAGATTAGCACTTATATAGAGAAGGAAGTTAATCGATTGGATTGGAATGAGTATGTTACTCAGATTTTGGTGCCTACAGAGAAAGTATATCAAATAAGAAAAGGAAAGAAAGTAAGTAAAGAGAGGAATTTTTTCCCAGGATATGTTTTGATTGAAGCGAATTTGGTAGGAGAGATAGCGCATACTTTAAGGGCTTTACCTGGAGTATTTGGATTTTTAGGTGAGAAAAAAGGTGGAGAACCAGTACCAATGAGGCAATCTGAAATCAATAGGATTTTAGGAAAAGTGGATGAGTTAGCCATAAGTGATGAGTATGTGAATATTCCTTTTGTAGTTGGAGAAACTGTAAAAGTAATTGATGGACCATTTAATAGTTTTCATGCGGAGATTGAGAATATTGATGAACAAAAGAAAAAGTTAAAATTAATAGTAAAGATATTTGGCAGAAAAACTCCTTTGGAGTTAAATTTCATGCAAGTAGAAAAAGTTTAAACAATGGCAAAAGAAGTTACAGGAATTATCAAATTACAAATTAGAGGAGGAGCTGCAAATCCTGCGCCACCAGTTGGACCTGCACTAGGAGCAAAGGGGGTGAATATTATGGAGTTCTGCAAGCAGTTTAATGCAAGAACACAGGATAAACCAGGGAAAATAGTTCCTGTTGTAATCACAGTATATGCAGATAAATCCTTTGATTTTATTATAAAGACTGCTCCTGCGGCATCTCAACTTTTAGAAGCTGCAAAAAAGAAAAAAGGATCGGGAGAGCCAAACAGGCAAAAGGTGGGAACAGTGAGTTGGGATCAGATTAAAGTAATAGCAGAGGATAAAATGGCAGATTTGAATGCCTTTAAAGTAGAATCTGCTATGAGAATGGTTGCTGGAACTGCAAGAAGTATGGGTTTAAAAGTAAAAGGAACAGCTCCAACAAAATAAAAAGAGTAACAATTAGTAAAATTATAAATTTTAAAACAAACAATTATGGAAGGTACAGTAAAATGGTTTAATGCTAGTAAAGGTTACGGCTTCATTGAAGGAGAAGACGGAACAGATTATTTCGCACACTTTGGAGAAATCCAAGTAGAAGGCTTTAAAACATTAAAAGAAGGACAATCCGTTACTTTTGAAGTAGCTGATGGAGAAAAAGGTCCTGTTGCAAAGAATATACTAGCTGCTTAATTGCAGTGTATTATAGTTAGGTGGTTGCTAAAATCACAATTTAGATAAATTTTAAAACAAACAATTATGGAAGGTACAGTAAAATGGTTTAATGCTAGTAAAGGTTACGGCTTCATTGAAGGAGAAGACGGAACAGATTAAAAGAAGGACAATCCGTTACTTTTGAAGTAGCTGATGGAGAAAAAGGTCCTGTTGCAAAGAATATAGTGTAGCTGCTTAAGTATACATATCAAGTAGTTACTTAACCACTTTAAATTAAAAATTAAAGATGAGTAAGTTAAGTAAAAAAAGGAAAGACGGTTTGGATGGTCTTGACACCACTGTGAGTTATAGTTTACAGGAGGCGACTGATATTGTGAAAAAAACAATATCAGAGAATTTTGATGCTTCTGTTGATGTAGCTATCCGATTGGGTGTAGATCCGAAACAAGCAAACCAAATGGTGAGAGGTGTTGTAACACTTCCTCATGGTACTGGTAAAGATGTAAAGGTGCTTGCACTTGTAACTCCTGACAAAGAAGAGGAAGCTAAAAAAGCGGGTGCTGATTTTGTTGGTTTGGAGGAGTACATTGAAAAGATCAAAGGCGGATGGACAGATGTGGATGTAATCATTACCATGCCATCTGTTATGGGAAAGATTGGTGCCTTAGGAAGAGTGTTGGGTCCAAGAGGTTTAATGCCAAATCCTAAATCAGGAACAGTAAGTAATGATGTTGGAAAGGCAGTAGCAGATGTAAAAAAAGGTAAAATTGATTTTAAAGTTGACCAAACTGGGATTGTGCATGCTGCTATTGGAAAAACATCATTTGATGTGCAAAAACTTACTGAAAATTCGGAAGAATTAATTCAAACTATTGTGAAATTGAAACCATCATCTTCAAAAGGAACTTATATCAAAAGTATCTCTATTTCAAGCACAATGGGGATTGGTGTTTCAGTTTCTACCAATACTTATCAAAAGAATTAAAAGATGACAAGAGAGGATAAAAATAAATTAATTGAGGATTTGGATGCTCTGCTAAGTGAAAATAAGCATTTTTATTTAGCAGATATTTCAGGACTTTCTGCTGAAGAGTCGAGTGATTTAAGAAGATTGTGCTTTAAAAGAGAGGTGTCTTTAAAAGTGGTGAAGAATACGCTTTTGAAAAAAGCTATGGAAAGAAATGATTCCAATTTTGAAGAGTTTTACCAAACCTTGAGCGGAAACACTTCTATTATGTTAACAGAAGTTGGGAATTCCCCTGCTAAAATTATTAAAGAATTTAGGAAGAAACACAACAAACCTATTTTGAAAGCAGCAATTATTGAAGACTGCTTCTATTTAGGAGATGATAATCTAGATTCCTTAGTCGAGTTAAAATCAAAAGAAGAGCTAATTAGCGAAATCATTACCTTATTACAATCTCCAGCCAAAAATGTAATTTCATCATTACAATCTGGCGGAAACAAATTATCAGGAATTGTTACTGCTTTAAAGGAAAAAGCAGATCAAGATCCAGTTGCAGAAGAAACTACAGAGGAACCAAAAGCAGAAGAAACTACAGAGGAACCAAAAGCAGAAGAAACTGCAGAGGAACCAAAAGCAGAAGAAACTACAGAGGAACCAAAAGCAGAAGAAACTGCAGAGGAACCAGAAGCAGAAGAAACTGCAGAGGAACCAGAAGCAGAAGAAACTGCAGAGGAACCAGAAGCAGAAGATGATAAACAAGAAAAA
>DUAL01000343.1 GCA_012960835.1 Flavobacteriales bacterium
GAAGTAGCTAAATTTGGGAAGATTATTTCAAAACTATTTGGTTTTATTCCGGAATTAATGGCTGAAAAAGACGGTAAAAAATTCAGAGCTTTAATGGCCCGTATTCGAAAATATGAAGATATAACAGATAGAATGGAAATAGAGATTGCTGACTATTTAGCAAAAGCATCACAAGGGGAATTAAGTGAAGCAGCATCCATAAAAGTAAGGTCTATGATTTCTATTATAAATGATATGGAAAGAATTGGTGATATTTGTTATCAAATGTCAATATCGGTGGAAAGAAAAAATGAGCAAAAAGCACAGTTTATGGACGAATCTACTGCTAGCTTAGAAGAAATGATAGAGACGGTAAAAAAGGCATTGCAAGTAATGAATAACAACTTAATTACTAATTATTCGCAAGTTATATTAACAGATGCTGATAATGCAGAAGTTACCATCAATAACCTTAGAAATAACCTTAGAAAAAAATACTTGGAGAAAATTGAAAAGGGAGAAGTAAAAATAGAAACTGCTATGATTTACAATAATTTGATTCACTCTTTAGAAAAAGTGGGAGATCATGTCTTTAATATCTCGGAAGCAATAGTAGGCAATAAATAAAAATGATGAAAAAATTTATATTATTATTTTCCATTGCATTATCTAGTCCTGCATTTATCAATGCACAAACTACTGACAATAAAGTAAAATTTGGAGGTAGAATCATGTACGATATGGCCACTTGGGGGGCTGATAAATTTGACAATACAGGCTCAGAATTTAGAAGAGTACGGCTTTATAGTTCTGGTACAATGTATAGCAATGTAAACTACAAATTACAATTGGATTTTGCAGGAGGTAAAATTGCCTTTAAAGATGTTTGGATGGAATTAGGAGAACTACCTATTAATGGAAAGCTAAGGGTTGGACACTTCAAAGAGCCTTTACGATTAGAAGTGCTAACTTCTAGTAAATACATACCCTTTATGGAAAGAAGTTTAGTCACTTCAATGTTTGCAGACAGAAATACTGGGGCAATGTACCATACTACATTTGGTGATAGATTAGCCTTTCAAAGTGGTGTGTTTCGTGAAGGGGATAGTTTTGGAAATGATAAAACTGCAAATAATAATGTAAATATCACATCCAGAGTTACTTATTTGGCAATAAATAATGAGGGGAAATTATTGCATTTGGGAGCTAGCAATAGCCTCAGAAAAAATGATGATAACACATATAATCTTTCAACAAAAGCTGAAAATCATTTAGGAAATAAACTAATTGATGCTAAGTTTGAGGATATTACTGAAAGTAATGTCTTTGGAGGGGAACTTGCATATGTTAATGGTTCATTATCGTTACAAGGAGAGTATTTACAAACCACTTTAATTGGAGAAACTGAAACTAAGTTAAGTGGTTTTTACGGGCAAGTTTCTTATTTTCTTACTGGTGAGAGTAGGCCCTATAAAAACTCATTAGATGGTTTTGGAAGGGTAAGTCCATATAATAATTATGGAAGTGGGGATAAAGGCGCTATAGAATTAGTCGCAAGAATTTCTCAAATTTGCTTACAAAAAGCGGATGAGGG